>CAZSOB010000014.1:0-16200 GCA_964608155.1 uncultured Desulfobulbia bacterium | reverse complement strand
TCGCAAAATATCTCGAGTACCGCAGTTTCAACTAAGCCCTTGTCCGGGCCAATGATCCGGTATGACCAGGGGCATGGATAGTTTATTGTCTTGTTTTTTGTCATTGTTTTTGTGGAGATTGCTGGTGAAAAATTATTGTTTCGGAACGATAAACAGGACAGGGGCAGATGAAGACGCGGAATGAGTAACAGTCATGCTCGGTCAACCCGGGCACAACGAAACATGAAAGTCGTGGCAAGGCCAATATCCTTGGCAGGTGACTTTCATGTAAATATCAGATATTTACGGTCTGCACCAGAACCCTAACTG
This sequence comes from uncultured Desulfobulbia bacterium, assembly GCA_964608155.1. Lineage (GTDB taxonomy): Bacteria > Desulfobacterota > Desulfobulbia > Desulfobulbales > VMSU01 > JAADIV01. Next base: position 15,891 of record CAZSOB010000014.1, on the reverse strand, counting down.
TGCCTTTATTGTAATAACCAAGGCGGCGGGCCGCCCCGGCGCTGAGATCTATTATCCGGCCTTTAATAAAGGGGCCGCGGTCATTTACCCGGACAATTATTGAACGGCCATTCTGGAGATTGGTAACTCGGACGTGGGTGGGAAGCGGCAGGTATTTATGGGCCGCCGTGGGCAGGGCCGGGTTAAAGACCTCGCCATTGGCGGTCATGGTGCCGCCCCTTTGCCTTCTGGTCTCCTCCCCATACCAGGAGGCGATTCCTGTCTCGCGGTAATTAGCGGCCTCGTGGATGGTCATGGGCTGGTAGCGCCTGCCCCGCACCACATATGGAGAGTCTTTTACCTTGCCCAGCCTTATTGCCTCCCTGGGCGACAGGCCGTCTATTGAATCAATATGAGTGGTCATGGGCCAGTTCAATGGCGCGCTTAAGACCTTAAAGGTCAACCGTCCTATTTTGTAAGTGAGCTTCAGAGTACCAAGCCCGGTTCCGGCAATAAATTTTGTGGTTCTGTAGGCTGTCTTTACTGTGCCGCCTGCTATTCTATAGGTTGTTCTTACGGCGCCACAGGCGTACAGAAACAGGCAGCAAAGGCACAGGACGGCGGGGCGGCTTATGCTGGTAAGGCGGGGGATGAGCTTTGTCAGGTATTTCTTCATCGTTGTTTGAGGAGGAATTTGGGCACGGGTGTCAAATAGGTCGTAAACCATCGACTGCTATTCTCTATTATATAGCAAAAATATCTGCCGGGAAAGGAAATTGCTCGGCAGCCAAGAGGGTAAAGTGGAGGAGCACCTCGATAATATCTGATTGCTTATTATGCTATTATTGCGTAAAAGATACAATCTTGTTATTTTTTTTGAGCTTTTTTACATTAAAGTTAGTACGTTTGCTGACCGATATTGTTTTGTTATTAATATTTAGTAATTGATAACAAGTAGTTGTGGCGTATTTAGTTTTATGGCACGAATAGTGTATTGAATTTGGGCAATTGTAAAAGGCTGTTAATAGTTTTAAAAAATTACAAAATGAGGTGTTTGAAAAATGAATACTGGTGATACCGCTTTTATGTTAATTGCCACCGCCATGGTGATGCTTATGACACCGGGGCTGGCTCTCTTTTACGGTGGGCTGGTGCGCCCGAAGAATGTCATGGGGACGATGATGCACAGCATTGTCTGCCTCGGCGTAGTTTCTTTGATCTGGGTATTTTATGGCTACTCCCTGTCCTTCGGGCCGGATGTCGGCGGTTTTATCGGCGGCCTGAAGTATATAGGTCTGCATGGTGTGGGATTAAATCCGGGGCCCTATGCCGATAAAATACCTGATTTGTTATTTTGCGCCTTTCAGCTTATGTTTGCTATTATAACGCCGGCTCTGATTTCCGGAGCCATTGCTGAGAGGATGAAGTTTAGCGCCTATCTGTTTTTTATCGTTTTGTGGTCGAGTATTGTTTATCTGCCGATTTGCCATTGGGTATGGGGCGGCGGCTGGCTTGGTAAGATGGGAGCGCTGGATTTCGCCGGTGGTACGGTAATTCACATAAATTCCGGGGTCGCGGCTCTGGTGGCCTGCATTATGCTCGGCCGACGGCGGGGCTGGGGTAAGGAATCCTTTCATCCCCATAACCTGCCCATGACCGTTCTGGGGGCTGGACTGCTATGGTTCGGCTGGTTTGGCTTTAATGCCGGTTCCGCTCTTTCGGCCGGCAAGATTGCTACCCTGGCTATTTTTACTACTCAGGTTGCTACCGGCGCGGCGGTTTTATCATGGCTGATTGTTGAATGGCTGGTTCAGGGCAAGCCCACCACCCTGGGAGCGGTATCCGGGGCTCTGGCTGGTTTAGTAGCCATAACCCCGGCAGCCGGTTTTGTGGGGCCGGTCTCCGCGGTAATTATCGGCCTGGTTGCCGGGGCGCTTTGTTATGGCGCGGTGCTGGCCAAGTCACGGCTGGGTTATGATGATGCCCTGGACGTGGTTGGTGTTCATGGAGTGGGCGGTGTCTGGGGAGCCCTGGCCACAGGCCTCTTTGCCTCCACCATGGCCAATCCCGGCGGGGCCAACGGTCTGTTCTTCGGTAATCCCCATCAGTTTTTTGTTCAGGCGGTGGGTGTTGGAGCGGTAATTGTCTACTCCGCGTCCTGCACCTGGGTTATCCTAAAGATTGTCGGCCTGTTAACCGGCGGACTGCGGGTTGGTGAAGAGGACGAGGTGCTGGGTCTTGATCTCAGTCAGCATAGTGAAATTGGCTATACCTCTTTATGATAAACCGTGAGTCTGCCCCGGTCATCTGGCCTTACGGTTAGGCCGGAGGCGGGGAGAGACTTGAACATTGGCCGGCCGAAATAAAACAATTCCTCGGTTAGGTTCAGGTTAAACATCGTCAGTGCCCGTTGGCGGACAGATAAATCATCATTGATTATTGTCGTGATCTGGCTTTCCACGCCTGACCCCTGGAGGGCCAAATCATATAATTTACCATATTGGCAGTGCTCATTATGCCATTCAAGCAGGGGCCAGATCGGGTGATCCGGGGCGATGATGTCCCGGCGGCTTAAGGTTTGCTGGTAGATAATTCGCTTTAACTCCCCAGTGTCCCAGCATTTCAGAGTTCGGCACTCTAAGGGGCGATTCTGGTATATGCCGCAGATCTGGTCATGCTCTTTAAAGAAAAGGCATGTCCATGCCCCGTGAATCCCGCTTAGTTTAATAAGCTCCCGGGGGGCCGGTTCAATATTGGCGTTCAGGGGGGAGAATACCGGTTCCTGTTCTCGGATGGTAAGTAAATGTTTAATGGTCAGAATATTGTTTTTACAGAGTGCCATATCCTCATAATGCAGAATCGGGCCGCCTTTTCGGCAGCATGTCCCGCATTGCTGGCATGTATCAAATGTCATAGACTTCCTTATAATAGTAATTATTTAGCGGCGCCCCGCCTGCGGATGAGGCTTAGTGTGTCATAACCGCTATCCATTGCAACCTCACCTCCTCCTGCTTGTAGCCGGGTTCTCTGGTGTAGGGGCGTATTGCAATACGCCCTCCTGACTGCTGATTAATTTTTCAGCAATTTGTAAATCCTGCTCATAGGTAATCTTGATATTTGTTTCTTCCCCCGCTACGGTAAACACCTTGCCGCCCATGGCCAGTACCAGCCCGCAATCATCAGTAATTTCCCGCAGCCCCTGGCGGATGGCGTATTGATGCGCCTCTTTGATTAATTGGTAATCGAAACCCTGCGGGGTCTGGCAGCGGCGCAGGCGGCTTCTGTCCGGAATACTTTTGATGAAATTGTTGCTATCTAACTCGATAATGGTGTCGGCAGTATTGATAACGGTATTAACGGCCGGGTAAGTATGGAGCGCCATGATGAGCCGTTGCAGCAGAGTGGCGGATATTAAGGGCCGGGCGCCGTCATGGATAAGGACAACATCGCTGTTTGCCGGGCAGCTGTTGACTCCAAGCCGAGAAGATTCCTGTCTACTGGCTCCGCCTGGAGTCACCTTGATTACTTTATCCATATGGTGGCTGGCCGCCATATCATCTACCTTGTGACAATCGGCCTCTCTCGTCACAATGACGATGGAGGTGATAAGCGGGTTTTGTTGAAAGGGCAGTATGGTTTGGATTAAGAGCGGCAGCCCGGCCAGCAGGGCAAATTGTTTGGGTCTGCCAAAGCGGCTGCCGTTGCCGGAGGCCAGGATGATAGCGGTTATTTGCGGCATTGTCTCCCCTTTAAGAGGGCTGGAAAATTTTCTTGCGGGCTATATAGTCAATGAATATCTGTCAGTAATCAGTTCACCAAGGGCACCAAAGTTGATGTTGCCCGATAGTGTAAGAGTTTAATAACATTTCGGGTAAGGTGTTGTAAAACAATTAACTAACTGCTGCGTAATTTTTTATTTAAGATAGGAGGGGTATGAATCATTCTATATATCAAATCGACATCAGCCATCTACTCCTGGCATTCATTCCTGTAATCCTGGTGGCAGGTATCTTTTTCCGCTGGGGAATCGGCCTTTCTTCAACCATCCAGGGCCTGATCCGCATGGTCCTGCAGCTCCTCCTCATCGGCTACGCCCTGACCTATATATTCTCCACTGAACAGCCGCTCTTTGTTATTGCTGTTTTATGCTTTATGCTGGCGGCGGCGGGCTTTATCGCCCTCCGTCCCATGCGGCAGCAGGATAGATATATATACGCCAAGGCCTTACTGGCCATTACCACGGGCGGCCTATTCACCCTGGTTATTGTGGTCGGTCTGGTTTTGCGTCTCTCGCCCACCTTTAATCCACGCTATATCATTCCCCTGGCCGGGATGATCTTTGCCAATGCCATGAACGCGGTGAGCCTGGGGGCCGAGCGTTTTGAGTCGGAGATCCTAAACGGTAAAAATTATCAGCAGGCCAGGGTTCAAGCCCTGCAGACCTCGCTGATCCCGATTACCAACTCTCTTTTTGCCGTGGGTCTGGTCTCTCTGCCGGGGATGATGACCGGTCAGATACTCTCCGGCATCTCACCACTCATCGCCGTCCGTTATCAGATCATGGTCATGTGTATGGTCTTCGGGGCGGCGGGTATCTCCAGCGCCGTGTTTCTCCGTCTCCGGAAGTATGCCTGAAAATATCCCTGTGGCCAGAATCTGAATGCCTCCGTAATACCCGGGCCCCTTCTCTTTTTTCAGCCCGTGAATAATTGAGGTTCTGCTCCTGATGAGTTCAAATTGGTTTGTACCTTTATCGCCCTGCCAGAAGACGCAGGGCCGCCCGGGAAATTTCCGCCACTGATATTTGTTTAATACATATCGTATGCCGAGGACATTTGGGAGTATAACCAAACTTTGTGCAGGGAGAGCAGGGGAGGTTTTTGTTAATTACAATATGTCGTTGTCCACGGGGGGCCCATTTAGCCGCGATTCCGGGACCGAAAAGGGAAACACTTCTTACCCCTAATCCCGCGGCCATATGGAGTATCCCCGAATCGCCGCTGATTAAGAGTTCTGAGCGCTCGAGTATTGCCGCGGACTGGGCAAGTGTTGTCCGCCCGGCAAGGTTTATGCCGCTGACCTCTTTTGTGATAATTCTTTCTCCAGCGCTTAGATCATCTTTATCTCCAATGACAACTATATCAAATTCCCTGGCGTTGAGAACTCCCGCCAGTTGATGAAATTTTTCAGCCCCCCATCTCCTTGGTGCAATACTGGCACCGGGGAAAAGGGTGACAAACGGCTTGTTGCTCAGGGGCATAAGCAACTGGCGGGCCTTCTGCTGAGCCGGGGGGGGGGCGGTCAGAAAAGGGACTGCCAATTCCCTGGGAAGCTGGATTCCCAGCGGTATCAGGAGCTGAAAAAAACTGTTAATCTCGTAATTCCTGTGGGTATAGGGAACGGGGTCAGTGAACAGGCGTCTCCGTTCGTTGGTGGCAAAGCCGATGAGCCGCCTGGCACCGGTAAGTCTTGCCACAACCGCTGACAATCTGTGCCATTGCTCGGTATCAATTACAATGTCAGGTGCGCTGCGTATGGCCGCCCATATTTGCGCCATAGAGTCATAGCGCCACAGTTGATCTATCTCTGGGATAAGAGAGAAGGCGCCCGAATTTCTTTTTTCAGCAAGTATGGTCAGAAAGGCGCCGGGATACTGCCGCCTGATTTCTCTGATAGCGGGGGCCAGCAGGAGCGCGTCTCCGATGCCGCCGGGACGAATGATTAAAATGGAAAGCGGTGGAGGACTGTTTGTTGCTGCCGGTGGAGACGGCAGTATATTACAGGCCGGTTTGCCGGTTAGAGAATCAATAATTTTAATGAGATGTTGTTTCAGCATTATGCGTCAGTGAAGCGGTTATTCCTTGTCCTCATTTGGTTTCGCTTGTTTTTGCTCTTTTGCCGCGATAAGCAGAAAATTATATTCATCGGCGATTACATCCCAGAAATGATAAATTTTCATAAGAGTAAGTTGTGGAAATTTAAGCAGGAGATTTTTCATGTATTTCGGGGAGAATTCTGCGGTTTTGTGATGTTCGTTGGGCTGTTCATGGTGACTCAGGCAGGCGCTGATATAGCGTTGCTGGTGGGGCAGCAATAAAATTAAGAGGCCTTTGCCGTGAAGCACTCTGCTCCATTCGCTAAGGGCTTTATATTGTTCCTCAGCGTTGAAATCCTCGAATAAGTGACTTGAGTAAATGTAATCAAGGCTGTTGGCGGCAAACCAATGTAAATTTATGGCGTTCCCCTTAAAATGGATGGGGTTCTGTCCGCACTTGGTGTATGGGCCGGGCAGGTCAAGGCAGACAGCTTCCGGTACGATGGGGTCGCCGCCGCAGCCGAGATCCAGGCCGTTGCGAAGCCGCAGATCATATCCGCTTGTGTCGTGAATGATTTGGAGAATGGTATGGCGATGTTTGGTGGTTTCGCTGGTGGCTGAAGGACAGTAATGCAGGTAGGAATAATACGGGTGACGTTTGTTCGCTAATAAAGATTTGGCCGCTTCGATAATGTCTTCCGATGAGATACGATCAAAACAGGCGCTGGATTGACCGTCATTATTAAGTTTTCTGCAGGGACTGTGTCCGTGGGTGAAGCACGGCCCGCATGGTACCGGGGCGTCAAGGGTGATGTTGTTTGGATAATATCTCGTGCGGAGGGCGCCTGGAAAGGGGCCGTAAATGCCGATGGCCGGAGTCTGGAAGGCGGCGGCTATATGCACCACCGATGAATCAGGAGCAATAACAAGATCCAGCAGGTTGATCAGGCTGATGAGGTCATTAATACTGCGTGAGTATGTGGCAAAATTACATATCCTGGCCTGAGGGTGGAGGGTATGAATTTTTTCCAGCAGGGTTTGTGATAATGATTCTTCACGATGCTCCGCGATAAGCACGATAAGGGCATCCGGAAAAATCTGCAGCAGCTCGGAGGCTGTGCGGAGCCAGAATGCCTGGGATGGTGTTCTTATGGGGCTGCCTGATTTTAACTGTAAGCCAATGGTTGTTCCGGCGTCCTGGGTGTTTATCAGTTCCTGCGCCTTGGCAGCGCGGGCGGATAAGACCGGCAGCTTTTCCGTGTCGGCCAGGGATTGAAAAAAATATTTCCCGGCGAAGAGATCATAGACATTTTTCTTCTCGGCATCAGGGTCTTCTTCTATGCTGTTATCAAGAAAGAGAATATAGTCATGGGTGAATAGAGCAAATACATGGGGCCAGGCGTGATTTATTGTTTTGTCTATATATGCAATATTCTTCGTCAGTTCATGGTAATTGATTCGTGTCATGAAGGTAACGCGTGCTGTCGGGGATTTTGTTTTGATTTTTTTGATGAATGGTGAAATGAAAAGAATATCTCCGATACCGCCATGCCTGATAATCAGGACTGATTTATGATCCAGGTTATCCCAGTCCAGTTTTTTCCAGTTGCGAAATGTTGCGCTTACCTGTTCCATGAAGATAAGAAACAATTTATTGGTTATCCTTAACAGAAAAGATAACATCTGCCGTAACTTGATAATTTTATTGCCGGATGATTTTTTTGTCATGTGGAGTTTGAGTCCCCGCTTGCAGGTTGTTCGTGTATTTAATATTCCGCGGTCTTTCGCAGGTGCTGACCTGGTAATTGTTCTGATTTGTTTTTGCTTATTGTTTCTGGATATCTTCTATTATCCTGCAGACAGCTGTTACGGGTATTCTTCGTATACTGGGGAAGCGGGGATCCTTGGCGGGGCGGTCGTTGCCGGGGAAAACGGCTCTGCTGTCCCTGACGATATGGATATTGCCGTCCCGGGGAGTCCAGTATTCCAGCGACGGTCCGGACAGGATAATCATTTTTTTGTCCAAGGCCTTGCCTATATGGGCCACGGAGGTGTTAGGGCAGATAATCAGATCCGCCTGCCGGGCGGAGTTGATGAGCTCATGGACATTGGCGGATGGGGAAAATATTATTCTGTCGGCATAGCCGCTGAGTTCTTTTACAAGGTAGTTCTGAAAATCACTGAAACCGCTGTCCCTGCCAAAGAGTAGAACCCTTTGCTGCTGATTCCTGACGATAAAGGAGATGAGTTCAGCCCACTGCTTTTTGCTCCAGGTGAAGGCGGCGGCGTCACCCCGCCGGCTCCAGGGATGAATCGCGACTATGGGGGTGGAATGTTTCGGCTCTTCAGGAGGCGGGTTCAGCCGCAGGGGCAGGGTGAGTTGATAGGCCTGATCTGGAAAGACGGCGGCCGTCAGGGCAGCGGCCTGATTCAGATGTATATCATAAATATAGGTGCCTTGCGGAGGAGTGATTATATCCGCGTTTATGAGGTTGAAATCAACGCGAAAATGAAGAAGATTAAATGCTTTCAGGAATGAAAACAGGAAGAACCCCTGTATGGAGCCGGGGAACATCTGGATACCGAAAATCTCGTACCCCTGTTTCCGGTATCGATGGAGTGCAAATATAAAGAGCACCAGTTCCCTAGCGGAGAATATGTTGAAAAACCTGTCGTGATGACTGCCGTATGGCCATAAAGAAACATTTCTATTACCGCGATGGATAACAATACATCTGGCATCGCTGTATCTTTCTATGGCGTTTATGAGGCTCCCGAAGATTAGGTAATCTCCCAGGGCTGAGGTCATCGTGTAGATAAGTAGTTTTTTGTCAGTGCGGTTCAATTAATTTTCTCTACAGAGTGAATTGGACATTGTTGTATATGATATGGCCCTGGGAGTGACTGCTGTTCTGACGCCGTTATGTTGCCCTGGTTTAGCAGCAGCTCTCACTTTGTGTCTCCCGTGATTCTGCCATGTTCAATATAAATAATCCGATCCGCTATACTCTCCATAAGCTTCTTGTTATGGGTTATTATAACCATGGTCTTACCCTGACTTTTCATAGCGCTGATTTTGGAGAGGCATTTTGCCTGGAAGTCCTCATCCCCCACCGCCAGTATCTCATCTATGAGGTATATGTCCGTGTCGCAATGAATGGCAATGGAGAAGGCGAGCCTTAAGTACATGCCGGAAGAAAATTTCTTTACAGGCATATCAATGAAATCGTTTAACTCAGAGAACGAAATTATAGCGTCTTCTTTATTTTTTACTTCAGCTATTTTCATCCCGAGAATAGTACCGTTCATAAAGATATTTTCTCGCCCCGTCAGATCCGGGTGAAAACCGGCCCCAATCTCAATTAATGGCGCTATTCGGCCGTTGACCATGACATTACCCCTTGTCGGACAGGTTACACCCGAAATAATTTTTAATATTGTACTTTTGCCGGCGCCGTTTGATCCATAAAAACCAAGCACCTGTCCGCATGGTAACGAAAAGTCAACCTCCCGCAGGGCCCAGAAGTCATCCGCTGCCAGCTGGTTGTCGGGACGTGAACGAAGGCAGCTCATGATATCTTCTCTTAAAGAGCGGTGAAAGATACTCTGCCGTGAGTATTTTTTCCAAACATTGTGGAAAGATATGGCAAGATTTTTAGATGACATCCGCGAATTTTTTCTCTGTTGATTTAAAGAAACGGTAACTCAGTGAGGATATGACACAGACAAATACCAGCATGATAAAGTATTGCCAGAGAACGGGTGCTCTTTCTTCCAATAAACAACGGCGCATGTTTTCTATAATGAATACCAGGGGGTTAAGAAAGAGAAGAAGTTTTAAATGCCAGGAAACCCGGTCAATGGAATAAAAAATCGGTGTGCCAAAGAACCATAACTGGATAACGAAACCAATGGCCAGATTGACATCACGATAATACACATTCAGCGCCGAAAGGAAAAGGCAGACCGCGGTGGTAAACAGGAACAGGAGAAAAAACAACGGGACAGCCCATAAGGTCGTCAGTGTGAAGGGCGTTTTGTAATATATCATCAGTACGATCAGGAAAAGGGCGGCGATACAGAAATCGACCATCGCGATGGCGATTCCTGAAAGTGGTAATATCTCGCGGGGGAAATAAATTTTGGTAATCAGGGTGTAATTGGTGACTAAGCTGGGAATGGCATAGTTCAGGGAAGCCGCGAAAAAACTCCAGGGCAGTAAGGCGGAGTAAAGAAATACCGGATACGGATATTGTGAGATATGTACCGGCATGATTTTCGTGAAGACAAAGGTGAAAAGGAGCATCATGCTGATGGGTTGAATGGCGGCCCAGAGAATACCGAGGCTGGATTGTCTGTAGCGGATATTGAATTCACGCCAGACAAAGACCAGGAAAAGGTCTTTGAATGCAAAAAGGTTCTTTATTTCCTCCCGTAAAGATATGTGCCGGCCGCTCTGTCGATTTTTTTGCATATTTTTTGTATTTTTTGTCTTGGAGGTAGCTGTTATCTTCCGTGTCAATAAAGGTAATTATTTTGTTATGATACCAATTTTTTAGTGCCTATCAACCGTAAATGACGGCGGCAACTATAATTGCCCAGAGCAGGCTGCTGATAAAAAGGGGACTGTCCTTTAATATTGCCTCAGTGGGATCGCCGACAACCTTGTTTCTGGCAAGGAAGGTGTATCTCAGCAGGGCGAAGAAACAGACCGGTACCGTATAAACCAGGCCCGGTTTAGTTATAACATAAAGGCTGTACGTAACCATGACCGCGGTGCCGGTTATGAACATCATGCCGTCAAGAAATCTCGCTGGATACAAATCCAGGGTCACCCGGTGATTGACCGCCCCGGCTCCGAGGCTGTCCTTCTCATAGACGCGCTTGCCGGTACTCAAAAAGGCGGCAAGCAGAAAGACGCTGACAAACAGCCATTGGGAAATATGGATCTGGGTGGCCTCTCCCCCGGCCTGTAATCTGATGAGAAAACCGGCCGAGACACATATAATATCCAGTATGGCGATATGTTTGAAGAAATAGGTATACAGTAAGGAGATGATTATATAGGCCGCCAACAGGGCTGAGAAGCCGGCTGAAAGGCCGCTGGCGGTCAGATATGTCAGCAAAATCAGGATGGCGGCTGTGCGCAGGGCTGAGACCGGGCTGATAATGCCGGCCGCCAGGGGTCTGTGCCTTTTTTGAGGATGCTGCCTGTCTTCTTTCATGTCGGCAATATCGTTGAAGATGTACATCGTACTTGATATTAAGCAGAAGGAAACCATTGCCAGCAGGAGTGATATGCGGGAAAGATCAGTTGTCAGAGTCCCGTTAAAGAAGGAAGGGAACAATAAAATGATGTTCTTCAGCCATTGTTGGGGACGCAGCAACTTTATTGAGGGCAGCATAAATTATATTCCATGTTGTCGCCCCCAATAGTGCAGAGTCCGGCTGGCGAATACCGCTTCCTGTGAGGTTGGGTGTTTGTCTATAATTTCTCTGTAAAGCTTTTTTGCCGCGTCATGATTATTCTTAATCAGTAACCTGGCGGCCTGGAATAAAAAATTAGGGTCGTTTCTTAATTTATATGCCGCCATGTAATGCCTGACGGCCCTATCAATATTTTTCTTCATATCTTTCGGCTTGAGAGTCGGCAGTCTCGCGTAGAAGGCCGCGAGAGAGGACTGTTCAAAATCCCCGTCATTTGCCTTTAATGCCTCCCGATATCTTTGTCCGGCCCAGGTGAAGTCATGAACGTTCATGGCTTCATTTCCAAGAGTAATCAGGGCGTAGGCGCGCCACTTGTCGTCCTTGATGGTCTTCAGCGCCTCTTTAATCATTTTTAAGCCGGTTTTTCTCTTGCCTTCACCAATTAAAGCCACGCCGTATTTATACATTATTTTTCCTGAGGCCGGTGATGATTTGTAGGCGGCAGTCCAGAGCCGGAAATCGTCATGCCAGGTTGAGATCCGGAATACGGTCGTGGTACCCCACAGCAGGATAAGTACCGTAAATATATATGCTGTTACTCTTTTACCGTTGGGGAAACGCGTAATCAACCACTGGCCGGCAAAGACCATGAAGGCGGCCCAGATGGCGCAGGCAAGGTAAAGATAACGTTCAGCGAAGGGCATCCAGGCCATCCTGCTGGTAGCCACGAGAAGTCCCGGAAAGAAGCCTGCCCATAGCAGGGCTGTCCAGCCCAGTATGGTTGAGTTTTTTTTCAGAGCCATATAAGCCGCTGGCAGCAGAACCAGCGCTGACAGTAATAAATAAAGCCGTTCATTGATTTTATAGATGGCGAAGTTCAGGGGGAAGGGAATGAATAATTTTTTTATATAAAAACTGCCGGCAGATAAAAGTCGGGCGCAGTAGTCAGCGGCGGCGCTCAGGTAATAACCAAGATTGCCGGCCGGTTTTGCTACAATGATCTTATTGCTCAGGGCCTCTTTTACCCCGGTATCCAGAGAGAATGTTCCCCCTGTCCGCAGATATAAATAGATTGTCAGAGGGGCTGACAGGGTTATTATCCAGGATAAGGAGGAGAATACCGCCTGTTTGAACTTTTTGCCTTCCCAGCGTTTAATCCAGAAATCGGCAAGTGCTGTAACCGGGATAATGGCTAAGGCACTTTCTTTGGATAAGAGTCCAAGTAAAAGGCATATTGCCGCCCCTGTTCTTGAATTATGCTGATAAAATAGGAAGGCACCCAGGCAGAAGAATGCCGCTAGCACGTCGGTACGGCCGGAGACCCAGGCTACTGATTCACACGTCAGCGGGTGGAGGGCAAAAAGCAGACTGCCGCCAAGAGGAAGAAGCTTATTCCCGAAATTAAATTGTCCGGCCAGTCTGGAGAGAATAAAATAGAGCAGCAGGACATTGGCGGCGTGCAGCAGGTAGTTTGTGAGATGATATCCCGTCGCCTCCTGCTGCCATATATAGTGATCCAGAACAAAACTGCTGAGAAGCAGAGGGCGATAATATCTGGAATGGGTTCCAGACAGGAAAAAATCTTTTATGGATGGCGGCTGGTATGGATTACTTAGTTCCTGTACCATACCGAGGTCATCAAAGTGCAGGAGGTGAGCGTTAAGAACCGGATAATACACGGCCAGGGTCACAAACAGCAGTATTAGAACGCCATAGACAGGTTTATTAAGGGTCTGTTGTATATTGAACCTGGTTCCGGCGCTCATTGAAAAATCATATCCCTATTTTTTACCTTTCTTTTTCTGCTCAATCATATTGCTGGTGGTATAAACCCTGCCGTTGGTTAGGATGGTAAACTTACCTCCGTATGGATCTTCGGGGATAGTGTTTAGAAGCCCTTTTTTAAGCAGTTCGTTAAAGCTCCGGGGCAGGCGGCCTGTTATCTTTCTAAATTCCTTAACTTTATTCTCAAGCAGATTTATCTTCTGCAAGGTCAGCAGACGTTTTTTGAGATAGGCGTAAGTCTTGGGGTTGTGGGTGCTTCTAAGCAGGTTGGCGAGAAAAACGATGCCTAACTTTGTTTGATTGCCGTAGAGGCTGAATCTGGCGGCCAGTCCTTTCAGAAAGCCTGGCGCGCCCGGCAGGGCGGCGGCCCGGCGTAAATAAGGGGCGGCCTTTACGGCGTTATGCTCAAAATAAAAGGCGTTAAACCCTAAAAAATAGAAGGGCTGATAGTCATCAGGCCTGTACTTTACGGCCTTTAATAATAATTTATCCGCTTCCGGCTTCATATTGGCCTGCCAGGGGAAAATGACCTCGGCAAAGAGGTAGGGATCCCAGAACCTGGGGTCAAGATCGGTCACCCCCCGGAGCATGGTGGCGGCCCTGTGCCATTCTTTTTCAGTCGGGGATGAATGCTCCTGAAGCCGCAGGCCGACATAGGTTATGGTCTTTAAAAACATGAAATCAGAGGCCACGCCCTGAAATTCCAGAGCCGCGGCCCGGAGGGCGGCGGCCGGCAGGTGACCGATAGTACCCATGCTCTCATTATTATGTCTGAGCTTAATGTGGTGGACACGACCACTCAGCACGATACTGAAGCTTAAACCGATTAGCAGGAATAACGGCGGCCAAAACCGATTCATGACAGATCCCGGCGCTTAAAGCTCATGATGGCCAGACTTAAGGCGGCAACGCTGTAGCCTGCGGCATAGGCCGTCATAGTCAGGGTGTCGCTCCAGGGGATAGCTATACTGTGGGCGGCAAGTTGTTTGAAATCAAAGGCCGCCAGGTTGGGGAAGATATATTTGGCAATGGAGATGATAATTTTTATGGGCTGTGAAAGCGGTACCCCGTTATTGGGGGCGGAGAGAAACATGACAATATCATCCATGGTCTGCCCTATTATATAGGAGGCCAGGGTTAGTAGGGTAACCAGAAATGAGCTGCTGGTCAGGCAGCACCAGAGGATAACTAAGCTGTTCAAAAGCAGAACGGCCATGTAACTCATGAAAACCGCGGTGACATATGAGGCCGCTGAGAACATCTTAAAAAAATGGAGGCCGTAGAGCAGCCTGCCGATCCATACCGCGAGGAGTCCCGCGCCGCCCAGGATCAGCATTATGATCCCGGCGAGGAGACCAAGGCCGATGAATTTGCCGATAATGTAGGCTGGGCGAGGCAGGGGGGTGGCAAGTAGTGAGAATATAGTGCGGTTCTCAAGGTCTCCTGCCACCAGGTTGACGGTGAGTAGAAAAGGAACCAGCAGACCGCCTAAACTGACCGCCGCCAGGCTGAAATCAATAATGACCTTGGCGATATCGCGCATAAAAAAGCCGCTTAACAGTACGGAAAAGAATATCACCATGAGGGCGAGAATCAAAACACTGTAAAGAATTTTCTGGCCCAGCCCCTCTTTGAGGGTAAGGCGGGCAACTGCGAAAATGTTTTTCATCTGTCAGCCCCCGTATCTGAATTTACCAGATCAATGAACATGGCTTCCAGCGGTGATTTGGTGTGAGGGCCCGTGGTTGGCGGTATTTCATCCGGGCGCATAATTTTTATTATGCGCCCCCTGTTCATTACCCCGATCCGGTCGCATATCCGTTCCACATCGGTGAGAATATGGGAGCAGAAGAGTACGGTCTTGTTTCGCGCCCGGTAATCATTAATAATATCAATGACCATCTGTCTGCCGAAGGGGTCAAGGCCCGACATGGGCTCATCCAAGATCAGTATATCCGGGTCATGGAGCAGGGCGTAAGCCAGGGCGGCCCTCTGGGTCATGCCCTTGGAGAATTTTTGTATTTTTATTTTGGCGGCCTGGCTGAGACCCACCCGCTGGAGAATTTGTTTAATGCGGTCTTTGATCTCCCGGCCTGGTATATTGGTAATGGCAGCCGCGAAATTAAGATGGTCGGTGATGCTTAAATGTTGATAAAGACAGGGGGATTCCGGCAGGTAGCCAAGGCCCTCATGGCATTTGGCCTCATGAGGATTCCGGCCTGACAACACAACCTGGCCGTTGGTATGTTTGACAAAACCCATGAGAATTTTAATGGAGGTACTCTTGCCAGCCCCGTTGCGGCCGATAATCCCAAAGATTTCGCCCTGGTGAACCTCTAAAGAAACGCCTCTTAAAGCCACGCTCTTTTTTTTAAAGAGCTCGCCATGGTAGACCTTGGTTACCTCCTGAAATTGGATGATTGCCGGGCCGGGCCTTGCTGCCCCCCTTTCATCGTTTGTTATCATATTATGCGCCTTTTTCTTGTCTTCAGGATATGGTCTTACTGCCCTGGTTGAACAGAACTGTATCGCCGTGGGGTAATTGCAGAATGGTCAGCAGTAATTATTCATATTAGATTTTAGGTTATCGGCTATTGCATGTCAAACAGGAAAATAGGTAATGAACATAAATGTCAAACAATACCAATTTTGTAACTATTCAGCAGTGCTCCAGCTCGGAGTCTACGCTTAACTCGTTCATTCGGGACTTCGAAGCATGGTCATATTCGAGAAGGCCTAAATGGGCGTGGCCCGCTTTGGTTGAAAAACTATAATTGACATTTCGGCTGGTGAACGGCATATATAATTTCTGGATGGGGCGATTGATATTAAGTATTTAAAACAGCGAGGAAGGGGGTTATGAGAAAGCGAAAACGGGTCGCGGA
>CAZSOB010000013.1:0-16639 GCA_964608155.1 uncultured Desulfobulbia bacterium | reverse complement strand
CTCAGCATGCGTCTTTTCAGTGTCTTCTGTGTTTTCCGTGGTGAAATAAAAAAAGCTATAAGCCCGCCTTCGTTTTTATTTAATGGTAACATTAACGGAGGCTGGAATAATATCCTCAACGATAATCCCCGGCTGAGTGGTGGTGATTTTGACCGCCGCGCTATGTTGGGTAACTGATATATTGCTCACGTCTATGCGGGCGGTGAATAATTGCTGTGCCTTCAGGGTACTCTTATCAACCAGCATGGGGATGCGGGCCTTGATTTGCACCACCCGGGGTTTAAGCACCGCTTTCTTGCCTTTGGCTAGGCCTATGACGGTGATGGATAGTCTATTGATCTTCCTTTCCACCATCTTCTCTTTGATTATAATGCGGGCCGTAATGCTGGGTGAGCCAATGAGATTAACCACCTCTGGTGGGATACTCAGGTATATCTGCTTAGTGACCTCCTGGTCAAGGCCGTTAATATCAATGGGTCTTGTCGGGAGATCTTTGTGTTTGTTGATGATATTGCGCGGGCCGGAGATGTTAATGTGATCCGGGGTCAGGATAATTCCTTTTAATTCATACTCCCTAAGCGGCTTGCCCTTGGTGACGGCCTTGATGGGCAGATTTCTCTGGATTAATTTGTCAATCAGAAGAATTGTATGAGACGGTTGGATGCGGAGGACGGTAATTCCGCGGGGAAAGGATATTGAGTCCGGTTTGTTATCAATGATTATGTTACCAGGCTTGGCACTGGAGAGGTCGATGGAACGGGAAACATCACTGCGGGCAATTTCCCGGATCAGGCTTCGTGGCCCGCTCACTGTAACCTCTAAGATGTTTTTGAATTGATTGGAGATAATCAGGTCGCGGGGCATGTTAACGATTTCCACCGGGATCTTGACATTCATGTCCACCCGATCCTCTCCGGCAACGAAATACCAGAGAAAGACCGCGAAGAACAGGGAAATCAGCTTGATAAGCCAGTCCTTGCGCCAGGATAATTTTGGCGGCCGGTAGTTGCTTTTTATTTGTTTATCAGCCAATTTTTCCATACCGTGGTTGGTGGTTCTTTGGGTTTGAATATGGCTTCGAGGCGGGCGCTCAGGGTATGTTTGTCAAGATCAGAGGTGATGGCGCCGTGCTGCACCAGAGAAATCTTGCCCGTTTCCTCGGAAACTACAATGACCACTGCGTCTGTTTCTTCGGATATACCGAGAGCCGCTCGATGTCTTGTGCCAAGACTCTTGGAGATATAGGGGTTTTTAGTCAGAGGCAGTACGCAGCGGGCTGAGTGAATACGTCCATGCCTGATAATAACCCCGCCATCGTGGAGAGGCGAGACATTTCTAAAAATACTTATTAACAATTCATGGGTCAGGATGGCATCAATGGGGTGGCTCGACTCCAGGTAGTCCTTAAGTCCGGTTTCTTTTTCTATGACTATGATGGCCCCTATCTTTCGGCGGGACATATAGAGCGCGGCGGTGACTAATTGCCGGAGGTCTAAATCAGTATCTTCTTGGTGGCGGGTAAATGATGGCGTGGCCTGGCCCATTTGGGTCAGGGCACGGCGGATATCGCGTTGGAAGACGATGATGACTATCAGGAAAATTGAGCTGAGCAGGGTTCCAAGCAACCAGTAGAGGGTCATGAATTCTAACTCTCTTGCTCCGAAATAGACAATAATCAGTACCCCGATACCCGCCAGCATCTGCACCGCTCTGGTACCGCGAATAAGCAAGATTGTTCGGTAGATAATAAAGGAGACAATGAGAATGTCCGCTATATCCTGCCAGCGTAATAAGTGTAAAAAATTTAGCATGTTATTATTATGCCTGAAAAGCAGGGGAAAGACAAGACGGTGGTTGAACTTTAAGGATTTAGCCCGGGGTATTCAGCCGCAGAATTGGTAACAGTTCACCAGCACCTCATCTCCGTTTGTTTCAGCCTTCTCACGTACAGGGAGTACAGACTCGAAGGCAGAAACAAACGGATCTAAGGCACTAATGATCTCTTACATTATGGGGCAGCATCAACTTTGGTACCCTTGGTGAACTATTACCAGAATTGAAACTTGTGTTGCCGCTGAGTTCGAAATCAGGCCGGTAAGGCGTTTTAAGGTCGTGAACTGCGGCGGCTGGTTTTCATCAAAGGGGGGTCGAGGGCTTAACTGTCCGCAGACGGGCGGTAAAATGAAAGGTAGACCCCTCGTTGAGTTTGCTTTTTACCCATATCCGACCGTCTATCATGGGGACTAAACGGGAGCAGATGGCGAGCCCGAGGCCAGCACCCTCATGCCGTCGGGTAAGGTACTCATCGGCCTGGGAAAAGGGTGAGAAAATTTCTTCCTGTTTGGCGGCTGGTATCCCGCAGCCTGTGTCGTGGACGCTGAAGCGCAGGATTATGTCGTTGGGGGCCTTTTTTTGCTCAACTGTGGCTTGGATGTGTATTTGGCCGCGCTCGGTAAATTTTACGGCATTTTCCAGCAGGGAATTAAGTATTTGCTGGAGGATATTCAGATCCCCCTGCAGGGTGTCTGGAATGTCGTGGTCTAAAGAGAAGGATAATTGAAGTCCTTTTTCTTGGGCCTTCGGGGTTATGCCCTTGATGGTCTGGTCAATGATGGCGCGCGGTTGGAAGTTGGTATCTTCGCGGCGGCATCGAACCTCGCTGTGCGAAAAATCAAGGAGTTTGTTTATCAGCCCCATCAGGCGGTCGGCGGAGAGCTGGATCAGGCGGAGAAACTTCTGCTGCTTCCCGGAAAGGGTGGTTTCGGTCAGCAATTCCAGAAAACCGAGAATGCCGTTCATCGGGGTCAAAAATTCATGGCTGATGGTATTAATAAAGCCGTTTTTGATCTCATTGGCCTGTTGCACGGTGTTTTTGGCTATTAACAGTTCACTGCTGACATCTTTGTGATACTGTAACTCCCGGCGTAGATTGTTAAAAAGGGCTTGCTCCCGGAAAATTCGTCTTAATTTGGCGGTTAATTCGTCTTTTGGGAAGGGCTTGACAATGAAGTCACTGGCCCCGGCCTTGATGACATCGGTATACGAATAGTCATTGCTGTAGCCGGTCATGGCGATGATGCTGGTGAAGGGGGAATGCTCTCGAATATGGCGGATCAACTGCATGCCGTCCGTCCCTGCCATAATCATGTCGGTAATGACCACGCTGAAGGCAAAGCTGTTGATATAATTTATGGCCTCGTTGCCGGATTTAGCGAGTTGAAAGTTATGACCGGCGGAGGCCGCGTACCTGGCCACCAGGGCCAGATGATCAAGGTCGTCGTCAACTATCAGGATTTTCCCGCTTAAGTCAGCCACGTTTCAACCTTCCCTGCATAATTGTTGGATTGCGGCACTTAGTTTGTAGAGTTCCATGGGCTTTAATATTATCTTGCGAATTCCGATTTCTTTGGCGTATTGCATGGTGTCTTGATCGATAATACCGGTAAACATAATGATTGGCAGATCCGGTTTAATTTTAAGCATTTTGGCTGCTAAATCAATGCCGGTCATATTGGGCATGGCTTGATCGGTGAGGATTATGTCAAAGGCCTCCGGATGGGCCTTGAATGTTTCTAAGGCCGCGATACTGTCGGTCTTGTAGGTCACGTCGTAGCCTGTTTTGTTTAAGGCCCTGGCGGTTATTTCGGCTAATGGGGATTCATCATCAACTAACAGGATACGTTCGTGGCCTCCCATAGCGGGAAGCGTTGGGGCGGTTGGTTCTGTCCCCGCCGGGCATGGGGGAATATAGATGGTGAAGGTGGTTCCCTGGTTCAATACGCTTTTGGTCTGAATAGCGCCGTTTAATTTGGTTACGATACCATGCACAATGGCCAGTCCCATACCAGTACCTTCCGGTTTGGGCTTGGTGGTGAAGAATGGATTGAATATTTTAGGCAGCACCTCTAACGGGATGCCGCTACCGGTATCTGAGATGGAAAGCTGGATGTAATCACCGGCGGTGAGCCCGATAATAGCGGCAGCCTCTGCCTGGTTAAGAGTTGTTTCGTTCAGATGGATATCAATGGTACCTCCATGGTGGCGCATGGCGTAATAGGAATTAGCGCAGATATTCATTAATATCTGATGAAGTTGTATGGGATCTGCCATGATGGAGGTCTGGTAACCCTGGGCGATGTGGAGTTCTATTTTGATCGCGGCAGGTATTGAAGCCCGCAGGAGTTTTATGGTTTCTTTAAGCATCAGGTCTAAGCGCATGGGAGAAATGTGCAGATCCTGACCGCGGCTGAAGGTGAGGATCTGCCTGGTTATTTCCTTGGCCCGCCGGCCTGCTGAAATGATGTGCTCGAGATCTGAACGTATTGGGCTGTCGGCTGGCAGTTCCTCCAGGGCCATGCCGGCAAAGCCCAGGACGGAGGCGGTAATGTTGTTGAAGTCATGGGCTATGCCGCCGGCCAGGGTGCCGATGGCCTCAAGGCGCCAGGCCTGTTGTAATTGCCGGTCAAGTTCCATTCTTTCCTCTTCCGCCTGACGGCGGAGGCGAATATCCCGGATTATGCCCACGGCATGTCGATGACCATCAATATCAACTCCTGAAAGAGATAGTTCAACCGGAATCTCCCGGCCGTCCCGGCAGCGGGCGTTGACTTCGACCGTTCTTGCCAAGACCTCTTTCTGGTCTTGTTTTAAAAAACTTATTAGGGCCGGCTGGTAGGCATCGGAATAGTTGTTAGGCACGATAAGGTCGTGAACATTGCGGCCCGTGGCCTCCTCTTCCGTGTAGCCGAAGAGACGGGTGGCGGCGGGATTCCATAGGGTGACCCTGGCCCTGTCGTCCATCATGATTATGGCATCAATGGCGGCATTGGTTATGGCCTTGGCGTAGTGTTGGCTGCTGGTTAATTTTGTGGCGCTGCGCTGGAGGCGGATGATGCCGGCAATGGCTATGGCGGCAATTTGCAGGAGCTCGACGATTGCCGGGTCGTAATGATCTTCAATTCTGGTATAGAGGGCGAAGACACCGAGTACGGAGCCATCCTGGCCTGGGATTGGGATACAATAATGGCCATAAGACTGGGAAATGTCGGCATGTTTTTGATAGCGGGGGTCGGAGTTATCGGCCAGGATGACCGTTCCTTCAGCGGCGCATTGTCCGCATAGACATTGGCCAAATTGTACTTGGCGGCATAAATCGTTAAGGTCGGGTGGGAGGTTATGGGCGGCCCGCAGTCGTAAATTGTGGGGGAGTTCCTCGTCAACTAAAAAGAGGACGCCTCGGTTGATGAGGTTCAGGCTGGGCAGGGAAGTCAGAATTGTCAGAAAATGCTGCAGGATGTCCGTAAAAGACTCCTGGCTTACAGCCAGCCGCATAACACTACTTAAAACAGTTTGGATATCTTTATTAGAGCTTTTCATTTTTCACGTCCGCTGTTGTTTGCTTATTATACGCTGTTAGATATAGGTCAACATATGACGACGCATAATATTATATGAGGGTAGAAAGCACGGTCTGTCAACCATATCCGTCAAGATTAACAGCGTGATGGCATAAAAAATTATAGGCTCTTGACATTAAAGGTCAATTGCTTTAAGTTAAAAAAATTTTCTATAGAGGCTTAATATGCTCATTGAGCATTATTGAATTTATTTTAAAAGTTGGGAGAAGAAGTTTTGGCAAATCATAAATCAGCATTAAAGAGAAGCAAACAGAGCCAGGTGCGCAGGTTACGGAATCGGGCTCGCAATTCCCGGATGAAGACTGCTATTAAGGCGGTTGACGCGGCGATTGAGGCTAAATCCGTTGAGACGGCCCAGGAAGCCCTGCTGGCGGCTATTCCCATTATTGACCGGGTGGCGGTTAAGGGCAATCTGCACAAGAAAAACGCTTCACGTAAGGTATCACGTCTGACCAAGAGGGTAAATACCTTTGTTGCCTCTATGCAGGCCTGACAGCCATTGTCTATAAGGAGATTTTCCAGAGGAAATTAAATTTTCAGGCTCTGGGGAAGAAGATGTCTGTAACAAACAAAATATTTTTAATGGCAGCGCGGCACGTATTGTTTACTATGCGGTCGTTATTTTATGCCTCTTGATAGAAAAGCCATGTGGATATTCGTGTCCGCGTGGCTTTTTGTTTTTGGCCGTCGTTATTTGTCTTACGCCCTGCTGTTAATATGTAACAGTCCACCAGCACCTCATCTCCGTCCGTTTCAGCCCTCTCACGTACAGGGAGTACAGACTCAAGGGCGGAAACAAACGGATCTAAGGTGCTGGTGAACTGTTACACCGTTGGGTAGCATCAGTTTTAGTACCCCCGGTGAACTATTACATATTATGATTACACCCAATTTATCCACATTTAAGGAACTATCGGCTGAGTCTGGTATGGTTCCTGTCTGCCGTGAGATTGTGGCGGACTTGGATACGCCTCTCACTGCTTTTGCCAAGGTCGCTGCTGGTCGCAAGCATGCGTTTTTGTTGGAAAGCCTCCAGGGGGGTGAAAAATGGGGCCGCTATTCTTTCATCGGTCTGGAGCCCCTTGCCACCTTTCGCAGCTATGGCTCAAAAATAGAGATTACGGGCCGGGGAGGCAGCCGGGAGCTAAAAGGTGACCCCATCGCGGCCTTAAAGGAATTGCTGGCCTCCTTTCGCACCTGCGATACCAGCTATCTGCCCCGTTTTTTTGGCGGGGCGGTGGGCTATATGGGCTATGATATGGTACGTTTTATGGAACGGCTGCCGGAGACTAACCCGCCTCTTGATATTCCTGATTCGTCATTTATGGTTCCCCGCATTGTCCTGGTTTGTGACAATCTGCGCCAGACCATTGCGGTGGTTAATTGCGTGGCCATTGAAGATGATATTGATTCCGCCGAGCTTTATCAGCATGCCCTGGATGAAATAGCCGTGATTACTGCCCGTCTTGCCGGGCCGCTGCCCGCTCATCTCACCGCTGAGTCGGCAGAGGTGTTGCAACATGATTTTGCTGCCAATATGTCACGGGAGGAGTTCACGGCCATGGTGGTTAGAGCCCAGGAATATATCGTGGCCGGTGATGTTATTCAGGTGGTTCTCTCCCAGAGGTTTCACAGCAAGACCCGGCTTTCCCCCTTCGCCCTTTATCGGGCCTTGCGCCATATTAATCCCAGCCCCTATCTCTTTTATGTGCAGCTCGATGATATTATCCAGATTGGTTCCTCGCCGGAAATTCTGGTACGTCTCGACAACGATAATGTCGAGGTGCGCCCCATTGCCGGTACCCGTAAGCGCGGGCGGGACGAGGCTGAGGACAAGGCCCTGGAGGAGGAGTTGCTGGCCGACCCCAAGGAGCGGGCCGAACATTTGATGCTGGTGGATTTGGGTCGTAATGATTTGGGACGGGTGGCACGCTACGGTACGGTGGAGACTCGTGACCTGATGGTGGTTGAGCGCTACAGTCATGTGATGCATATTGTCTCCGGTGTGCATGGTGAACTTCAGCCGGGGCTGGATCAATTTGATGTACTGCGGGCCTGCTTTCCGGCCGGGACGGTGAGCGGTGCTCCCAAAATCAGGGCCATGGAGATTATCGAGGAGCTGGAGCCGGAGCGCCGGGGGCCCTATGCCGGGGCGGTGGGTTATTTCGGTTTCTCCGGCAATATGGATATCTGTATTACGATTCGTACCTTTCTGATGCGCGGCGATGATCTCTGGGTTCAGGCCGGGGCTGGTATTGTGGCGGATTCTGATCCGGAGGTTGAATTTGAAGAGACCATTAATAAGGCTATGGGATTGCGGAAGGCGGTTGAATTAGCCGAGAAGGGGTTATAGGGCTGTGCTGGTAATAATTGATAATTATGATTCGTTTACCTATAATATCGTCCAGACGATTGGCGGTTTTGGGGTGGAAATAAAGGTCTTCCGTAATGATGAGATTACCATTGCCGAGCTGGAGGCCTTAAGACCCGATCATCTCCTCATCTCGCCCGGCCCCTGTACACCCGATAAGGCAGGTATCTCCATTCCGGCCATCAGGCATTTCGCCGGCCGCCTGCCCATTCTTGGTGTCTGTCTTGGCCATCAAGCCATTGGTCAGGCCTTTGGCGGTAAGGTGGTGAGGGCTGGCCGGGTGATGCATGGCAAGACCAGTATGATTGAGCATGACGGGCAGGGAGTATTTACGGGGCTGCCCAATCCCTTTGCCGCTATGCGTTATCATTCCCTGATTGTCGATCATGATTTGCCTGAATGCCTTATGCCGACTGCCCACACCCCGGAGAATGAGCTCATGGGTCTGCGTCACAGGACAATGAAGGTTGAGGGAGTGCAGTTTCACCCTGAGTCCATCATGACCCCGGATGGGGTGCAGCTCTTAAAGAATTTTGTCACGCTTTCATAGGAGCCGGGCGTCTGCCCCGGCCCTTTGCTAATAAAACTTTTGTAACAGTTCACCAGTGCCTCATCTCCGTCCGTTTCAGCCCTCTCACGTACAGGGAGTACAGACTCGAGGGCGGAAACAAACGGATATGAGGCACTGGTGGACTGTTACATCGCTGGGTAGCATCAGTTTTATACCCCCCGGTGAACTATTACAAACTTTTTTGCACCAATTATGATTAAAGAAGCCTTATCCGCACTTGTGGACGGTCGTGATCTTGATGAGAAGAGGATGATCACGGTAATGAATGAAATTATGTCCGGCGACTGTACCGATGCCCAGATTGGTGCCTTTATCACCGCCCTGCGGATGAAGGGGGAGACGGTGGCTGAGATTACCGGGGCTGCCAGGCTGATGCGCGAAAAGGCGGTAAAGATTGAGGCCATGGGCGCTGACGGGTTGCTCCTTGATATCGTTGGTACCGGCGGGGACTCATCCGGCACCTTCAATGTCTCCACCACCTCCGCCTTTGTGGCGGCCGGGGCCGGGGTGGCGGTGGCCAAGCATGGCAATCGCTCCATCTCCAGCCGCTGCGGCAGTGCCGATGTTCTTGAGGCCCTGGGCGTTGATCTCAATATGAGCCCTGTCCGGATTGGTCAATGTGTGCGGGAAATCGGGATTGGTTTCATGTTTGCTCCCATGATGCACGGGGCGATGAAATATGCCATCGGCCCCCGGCGGGAGATTGCTATTCGGACTATCTTTAATATACTGGGGCCCTTAACCAACCCGGCGGCGGCCAATGTCTATCTTCTCGGAGTCTACGATCCCGGCCTCACAGAGATTATGGCAGAGGTCTTAAATAATTTCGGGGTTAAACGGGCTCTGGTGGTCTGCGGCGCTGGTAATATTGATGAGATAACCACCACCGGTATTACCAGAGTCTCGGAGACGGATGGTCATAAAGTCACCACCTATAGCGTTAATCCCGAGGATTACGGTCTAACCCCGGCGACTCTGGCCGATATTAAGGGTGGTGAGACTGTCCAGGACTCGGCCCGCCAATTGCGGGATGTTTTGTCAGGGAAACCCGGCCCCTGTTATGACGTGGTTATCTTTAACGCCGGTGCCGCCCTCTGGGCTGCGGGCCGGGCCGCTGACCTAACTTCTGGTATCGAATTGGCGCGGCAAACTATTGATTCAGGGGCTGCCTTGGCTAAATTGGAGGCCCTGGCTGCCTTTTCAGAAAATGATTCTTGACCGTATAGTTGAATATAAACGGCAGGAGGTGGCAAAACTTAAACTCCAGGGGGGGCCGCGGCCGCCGGAGATGGAGATTGCGCCGCCGCGTGGTTTTAGACGCGCTCTGCTGAGTTATGAGGGGGTAGCGGTCATTGCCGAGGCCAAAAAAGCCTCACCCTCCAAGGGCCTGATCTGCCCGGATTTTGATCCGGCGGCAATCGCCCTTGATTATGAGTTGGGCGGAGCTCAGGCCATGTCCGTTCTCACGGATGAGCATTTTTTCCAGGGGTCTCTATCCTATATTTCCCAGGTGCGAAGTGTGGTGAACCTGCCGGTGCTGCGCAAGGAATTTATAATTGATGAGATTCAGATCAGGGAGGCGGCCCTCTTTGGAGCCGATGCCATTCTGCTCATCGCCGCTATTCTCGCTGACCGCGAGATGGAGGATTATCTAACCCTGGCCCGGGAGCTGGGTCTTGATATACTCGTTGAGGCGCATGATGAAAGGGAGGCGGAGCGGTCTTTAAGGGCTGGTGCCGATCTTATTGGTATCAATAATCGTAATCTCCGTGATTTTACGGTGGATATTGAGACTACATTCAGGGTGATGGCCGAATTACCAGCGGCGGTGCCGGTGGTCAGTGAATCAGCGATTAAAAATAGTGCTGATATGCGGCGTTTGGCTGAGCATGGGGTGCGCGCCGCTCTTATTGGCGAGTCCCTGATGCGGGCTTCTGACCGCGCTCAGGCCCTGCGCGATCTGCGCCTGTCTGCTTCCCGTCTCTAAGGCAGTCTACACCAGCAACTTAGATTTGAAATATTTATTGGTTACTAACTTACGTTGCCTTACTCTGCCTGTGATTGTGTAATTTAGCCAAAAAAATTTGTAACTTCTTTGTCGTACCGCTGAAGAAGTTACAAAAATTTCTTGTTTTTTTGACAGAAAGATAAGACTAACGCACTAAATATGAGACAGTGCAACAACCCCTTCCCATTAACCAATAAAGAGGACAAAAACATTAATGGTTCCGCGAACGAGAATCAAGGTATGCGGTATTACAGAACAGAGTGAAGCTGAGGCCCTTGCCTATCTCGGGATAGATGCCCTGGGCTTTATCTTCTATAAGGCAAGTCCGCGTTATATTGAACCGGAAGCGGCCCGGAAAATTATCAGCAGTCTGCCGCCCTTTGTAGATGTCCAGGGGGTATTTGTTAATGAGGATCCTGATTTGGTCAATGATATTGCCCAATATTGTTCCTTAAGCTTTGTTCAGCTGCATGGTTCCGAACCGGTTAAATATTGTCAAGCCATCAACACACCTATAATTAAAGCCTTTCAAATAAGAGATAGAGAAAGTCTAAACGCTGTTGAGCCCTTTGAGGAATTAACCAAGGGGGTTTTGTTTGATACCTATCATCCTGAATTGGCTGGCGGTACCGGAGAAAATTTTGACTGGCAGCTGCTGGCTGATATTCTAATCTCCAAGCCCTTCATCCTGGCTGGTGGTCTTAATGCCGGTAATGTGGAAGAGGCGGTAAGAATAACCCGGCCCTGGGCGGTGGACGTTAATTCCGGGGTGGAGAGTTCTGCCGGTCATAAGAATATAGCCTTAGTCGCGGAAGTAATGGCGGCAGTCAGAAGGGCGGACAGCTCAAAGATGTAAGAAGATTGAGTGAGCGGGGAGAGAGTCCCGCCCAACCAATTAGAGAGTAACATGTATACACGTATTATCTTCCTGCCAATATGGCGCAAATTGTCGCATAGTTCGATTCCGCGTAATGTAACTTCCCCGTCACCCGCCTGTATTTCGGATGAAGTGCTGAGCTGTTACCCCATAATTGTCTCCCCCCCCCCTATCTGATCGTTGCCTTTTTTGGCCTGCCTTTGGTATTAACCTGTTATTTGTTGAAAAAACGCTATGTTAAAAAATATATATGTTGACTTTATAACTTTTTTGTCCATAAAATTAGGCTTATCGGGGATACCTTCCATCTTAAAATACAAGAAGACAGGCGGCTGTTAAGCTGCCTTCTATCGTTAGATTTTGTGCTATTAGAGTAGTAGTTGGGTGGTAACTATTCAGCAGCACCCCATTTTTGCCTTCTCGCATACCTCTATGCTTCAAAGTCAAAAATGAACAGGAAAGCGCAGACTCCGAACCTGAGGCACTTCTGAACAGTTACAGTCCGGTGATTATTGTTGCTTTTATGCATCATGCTGAATAGTTACGTTGGGTGAAGAAAATATAATCCCTTCTCGTCTCTTCAAGTTACAATTTAGATTGCGTTGATGTGCCACAATGTGGCAATGTGCTTTTTGCTATTAACTTTTTGCTATTAAAAAACAAGAAATTGAAGCCGTAGCAGTCGGGTTCCACCCGGTTGGCGTGGTGAGATGTTAAGGAAAGAGGGTATAAAATCATCATGGAGAAGACCATTCAGGAGCTCCGTCGGATAGTTTCCTTTAAGGACATAACCCAGGCTGGGGACATAGTCTTGACCGCCATTGCCGAGCCCAAATCTATTTTTTATGCCTTAGTCGTTGATATCTGTCCTGACCAGGCTAAACGTGGCTGGTGGCAGTTGACCATGCATATTTTGGGACTTCCGCCTCAGAAGGTAACCTGGGCTTTGCGTGAGCCCCAATTTAGCGGCCGGGAGGTTTTCACCATGAATGGCATAGAGCATTTTATGCAGGCTGTTGATTTTGGGCCGACTGCTGCGTCCCCCGTTGACCAGCCGCCTGAACGGAAGAAAACAGTTTTGCGGGTGGTGAAGTGAGGTATGGTTTCGGAACGTCAGCTCATAGATTATATCAAACGGGCAGCGGGTGAGCCCCCGGCGCAGGTACGGGGTATTGGCGATGATTGTGCCGTTTTTGGTGTTCGGGAGGGCTGCCAGCAATTGGTGAGTGTTGATACCCTGGTGGAGGGGGTACATTTTGATCTTACCTGGCATGGCCCGCGGGAACTTGGGCATAAGGCGGCGGCGGTGAATATAAGCGATATTGCGGCAATGGGCGGCAAGCCGTGTTTTGCCCTGCTCTCTATGGCCCTTCCGGCCTACTTGGATTTTGCCTGGTTGACTGCCTTTACCGAGGGCTTTACGGCCGAGTTAAGGGAGTACGAAATCGTCCTTGTCGGTGGAGATACCGTAGTTAGTCCGACGGGTTTGTCGTTGTCAATCACCATTATTGGTGAGGCTGAGGCGGAGCGGATTGTATACCGTTCCGGGGCCGTGGTTGATGATGTGATTATGGTCAGCGGCCCTTTGGGCGATGCTGCCTTGGGATTAAACCTCTGCCGCCAGGGCCGTGATGATCTATTGGCTGCCTGGCCGCGGCTAACAGCGGCTCATCTTACGCCGCGGCCGGAAGTGGCTCTGGGTTGTCACCTCGCGGCCAGCGGCAGGGTAACGGCCATGCTTGATATGTCCGATGGTCTGGCCACGGATCTGGCCCATATTTGTGCGGCCAGCGGTCTGGGGGCGCAGATCAGCTCCGAGTTGATTCCGGTCTCTGACTCGGCCAGGCAGGCGGCTTTGGCACTTGAGATCGATGTTTTGGATATGGCCCTTAGGGGTGGCGAGGATTATAAACTGCTCTTTACCTGCCCGCCGGCCGCCGAAAAGGAATTGGAGCGGGAGGTAATGGCCAGCCTTAAACGACAATTATTCAGGATAGGAAAAATGGTGCCCGGCCGCGGGGTTGTCCTGTGCGGCGTGGAAGGGGCGCTGGATGTTTCATTTCAGGGCTATGAACACTTAACTACGTGAACTATGTCAGGACTTGCCAAACATATAGACGTTGAGCTCATACCAACTTTGCCGGCTGTGGCCGTAGAGGCCATCCGGCTGTTAGAGGGTGATCCTTCTAACTTTGAGTCGGTAGCTGATTTACTGCGCAACGATCAAGTGTTGTCTGGCCGCATTCTCCGCTATGCCAACGCCGCCTTTATTGGAGCCCGCCAGAAGATTACTTCCATTCCCCGGGCTATTTCTCTTTTGGGATTTAATACTGTTCGCGGTCTGATTCTTTCGGTCTCGGTCTTTGATTGTTTTTCTGATGCCGCCCAGGAACGGCTTGAAGGGCTGGTTAATTTCTGGCTGCATGCCATCGGGGTGGCGGCAGCCTCTGAAATTCTGGCAGAGAAATTGGGATTTTCCAATATTGACGAGGCCTATCTCGCGGGTCTGGTACATGATATAGGTAAACTGATCTGTTATCAGCAGATGCCGGAGGAGTTTAGTGAGGTATGTCTTGAGCTTGAGAAACAGGGCGGATATTCCACTGACGCCCCTCTGGCCCTTGATGTTGAGCGGCGCAAAATGGGGCTGGATCATACCGATATCGGCCGCAATGCCGCTGAGCAGTGGATGTTTCCCGAGTCCTTAGTCAAGGCACTGGCTGCCCATCACCAGCCAGTGCCCGAGGCTATCAGGCCGGAGAATGATAATCTCTATCAGCTGGTACGTTTCGCGGATGTTATATGTGTCTGTCACAATATAGGATCCAGTTATTTTTTCTCCACCGGTGCCTATGACCATCAACATTATCATTTTGC
The DNA here is from genome assembly GCA_964608155.1 of uncultured Desulfobulbia bacterium. GTDB lineage: Bacteria > Desulfobacterota > Desulfobulbia > Desulfobulbales > VMSU01 > JAADIV01. The sequence continues at coordinate 2,518 of CAZSOB010000013.1, read as the reverse complement.
CCTGGAAAATTTTCTGCTCCTGAACGACATAGATGGAGAGGAGGTTGATGAGCTGGTAGCCGAGGTTATGAAACGCATCGAAAAAATGGCCGTGGTCATGGGCTTTCATGATTCGGAGACCTACCAGCGCTTACTGTCTTCCGCCAATGTCAGCCTGGGGGCGATGAGTGTTGATCTGGGACAACAGAACAATGAACTGCTGGTGACCAACCGGGTATTAGATGCGGCCTGCGGTCTGGGACGTAACCTGAAACCGGGCCTGACTATTGCTGAGGCCCTGCGGGAGATACTGCTGGCGGCTCAAGAGGCCTTTGGGGTTGAACGTTGTCTCTGTCTGGCCTTAGATGATGGTGAAGCTCAGTTTCGCGGTCAGATATACAGCGGCGGAGAGTTCGCTGAGTTCTCCGTGCCGCACCAGGGAAGTCCGGTGGTTGTTAAGCCAGAGGCGGATATGGAGACCGAGGCCCTGCGTCAGTTGCGGCGGGTAAGTATGGAGTTTGAGCAGGGTACAATTATGGAATCCGGGGTCGCTGAGATTATTGCCGGCTCGGAGTTCATGGCGGGCTTCTTTCTCGGTGATCAGAAGTCTCATGGCCGGGTTGAGCGTATAATCGGCGAATTATTGGTGGATTTTAAGAATTCCTCGCCGCCGGTGGCTAATCTGGCCGAGATGCGGCGTAATTTTGAGTTATTGTCCACGGCCGCTGCCAATGGCATTGACCGTATCCTCATGGAAAAGGCTTTGAGCCGCCAGGCCAGGGCAATGGCGGCTGAGGCTCGTAAGCTGGAGGAACATCAGCGCCAGCTCTTTAATACCCACCGTCTGGCCACTGTGGGGCGGCTGGCGGCCGGTGCCGCCCACGAAATTAATAATCCCCTGACTATTATCTCCCTGAATTTGCAGATTATGGAGCGTTTACTGATTCAGCAGCCTGATGATGAACTGCGGCACCGTCTGGAGGTTATTGCCGACCAGGAACGGCGGATCTCTAAAATTATTGGCGATCTCATGGGCTTTGCCCGCCCGAATGAGCCCAAATTCACCTCGGCTCAGGTTGGGGAATGCATGCAACTTGTTCTTAATGTTCTGGGCGACCGGGTTTCTATCTCTAAAATTGAGATTGTCAATAATATCCCGTCAGATTTACCCCCCGTTTTTGTTGATGCCATGCAGATTGAGCAGGTCTTTATGAACCTCTTGATCAACGCCATTCACGCTATGCCCAATGGTGGTCGTCTGGAATTGCGGGGAGGGGTTGACAGCCATGAGCGGGTGGTCATAGCCGTCATGGATAATGGTGTCGGCATTTCCAGAGAAAATTTGGGTAAGATATTTGACCCGTTTTTCACTACCAAGAGGGAGGGGGAAGGTACGGGGCTGGGCCTGGCTGTTTGTCACTCCATTATCGAGCATAACGGCGGTATTTTGCAGGTGGAGAGTGTGATGGGCGAGGGGAGTACCTTCAGTGTCCGGCTCCCCATTGACCATGGGGTACAACTCCGGGACTTGAAAAAGGCAGTGGATCAGAAGACTGTGCGGAGCGATGAACAACATGAGATTTGCCGAATTTTGATTATTGATGATGAACGTTTGCTCAATGAGATGTTGCAGGAGTGTCTAAGGGCGGCTGGATATGATGTGGATGGGGCCTATGACGGGGTGGAGGGCATCGGCATGCTGCGTTACCAAAAATATCATCTCATTCTGCTCGATGTCCGCATGCCCCGCAAGGATGGCCTGGAGGTTCTAAAGTTTGTTAATCGGGAGTTCCCGGATATCCCCGTCATTATTGTTACCGGTCTGGCATCGTTGCAGGAGATTAAGGATACCGTGAAGATGGGGGCCTTTGCCTGTCTGAAAAAGCCGTTTGTCTTGGAGAAGGTCTTGAAAACGGTTAACAAGGCTCTGTCATCTAAGTGTAAACACGAGTAGGTGATAGCTTGACTTGAGGTACGAGGTTACGTTTTTTTATGAAGCAATTGCTTACCATTACCGATTTAAGTGCCGCCACCGGTCTGGAAGAGAGTCTTATCCGTTTTTATGAATCAGAATACAGTTCCCGGCTGCCGGAGAAGATTGTTCGGGGTGATGGCCTTTTTTTTCGTCCGGAGGCCGTGGCCGCTCTGCGTGATATTCATGCTCGGCATGGGGGCGGCAATACGGTTCAGATCCCGGACAGAGGCTATGGGCGGGTAATCGCAGTCAGTTCCGGTAAGGGCGGGGTAGGCAAGAGCAATCTGGCCCTTAACCTGGCCATTGAGTTTCAACGGGCCGGTCACATGAGCTTAGTCTTGGATGCCGATCTCGGCATGGCGAATATTCATCTCCTCGCCGGGGTGCAGCCTCGTTATACCCTGGGCGATTTGCTGAAAGAGCAGGTGTCTATTTCCGAATTAATTACTCCCGGCCCCTGCGGGGTGGGGATTATTCCCGGTGGTGCCGGAATCATGGCTCTGGCCGACAGTACGGCGCATGACCGGCGGCAGATGCTTGGCGCCCTGGAGAGTATGGAGAAAA
>CAZSOB010000012.1:0-16644 GCA_964608155.1 uncultured Desulfobulbia bacterium | reverse complement strand
GGTAAGCGCAGACTCCGAGCTGGAGCACTGCTGAACAGTTACGCTCTGGGGTTATCGTTACTTCTATGCATCACGCTGAATAGTTACTCGGGAAGGACAACTAAGCCCCCCTGAATAAGTTACCTAATATTTTATAACTGCCCGGCCTCATCCGGGCATATTTTTTATGTAAACGATCAACAAACCACACTACGAAAGGTAACTTCTCCCGCAAGGTGATACCCCCGAGAAGTAAGCGTTTCATGGGCGCCCTGATGTGCGTGATCGGGTTCCCCAATTATACTTCCTGTATACTGGGGGACTCGAGTGCGTGCAGCAGGGTGTTCGTGGAGCGCTTACTTTTTTATCAACAAGGTTGAGGGAATATGAGAACTACGGTAATATAAAATTGGTTTTTAGGTTGTTTATACCATTAGCTAATGGGACTACAGCCCATCCATACCAAAGGGTCTGTGAGGAGAGATAATAGTGGCAGACAAGCTGAAGCGCGTTTTATTAGTTGATGACGAAGAGGTAATCCGAGAGGTACTATCCGCCATTCTGACCGCAAACGGCTACGAGGTGGAACTGGCAGTCAACGGCAAGGCCGCCATGGCCAGGGTAGAGGAAGAATTCTTCGACCATATCATTACCGATATCAACATGCCGGTTATGGACGGCCTGACCTTCATCAAAAAGCTGCGGGAAAACGCCGTTGATTCCATCATTACCGTAATCTCCGGCCACGCCGAGCTTGAGAATGCCAAAGAGGCCTTTAAAATGGGGGCCAGCGATTTCATCGCCAAACCCTTTCAATCCGATGATGAAATCGTCCTCACCCTCCAGCAGGCCGAGGAGAAGGCCCTGCTGCGCAAAGAAAACTGCCGCCTGCGGAGAGAGCTGGAAGATAAATACATCTTTGCCAATATTGTCGCTAAAAGCCGGAGTATGCGCCATATCTTCGCCACTATTCAGAAGATTGCCAATTACAAGACCACGGTTTTAATCACCGGCGAATCCGGCACCGGCAAGGAGCTTATCGCCAAGGCCATCCACTATAACAGTAAACGCCGGCACAAAGCCATTGTTGACCTCAACTGCGGCGGCATCCCCGAGACCTTATTGGAGAGTGAACTCTTCGGCCACACCAAGGGGGCCTTCACAGATGCCCATCAGGGGAAAAAAGGTCTTTTTGAAGAGGCCGACGGCGGCACCCTGTTCTTAGATGAGATCGGTGACATGCCCAGTCCATTACAGGTAAAATTACTGCGCGCCCTTCAGGAAGAAACCATCCGCCCCCTGGGGCAGAGTCAATCCATTAAGGTGGATGTCCGGATTATCGCCGCCACCTCCAAAAACTTGCCGGAAGAGATCAAAGAGGGGCATTTCAGGGAGGATCTTTTTTACCGGATAAATGTTCTGGCCATTGAAGTACCGGCCCTGCGTCACCGCCCGGAGGATATCCCCCTGTTGGTTGATTTCTTTCTCAAAAAATACAACCAGCGCCTGAACCTGACCTTTAAGGGGGTGGAAGGGCCGTGTATGCAGAAGTTAATCAACTATCCCTGGCCCGGCAATGTCCGGGAACTGGAAAATATTATTGAACGCAGCATGGCCCTCGGTGAGGGGGATATGCTGCGAGCCGATGATCTTCCTGATGAACTTCGCCGGCGGGGCTGCGGCACTCAGCTTGGTATCGACAATTTCGACGGCTTTTCCATCAAAAAGAACCGGGCGGTTATGGAAAAGGCCCTGATTTCCAAAGCCCTGTCAGAGACCCATAACAACCGCACCAGGGCCGCCGCCCTCCTGGAGATAAGCATCCCGGCCCTTCTCTATAAAATAAAAGAATATGGCCTTACCGACCTGCGGAATAAAAATTAATGACTGTTATTACCCTGACTACAGATTTTGGCCCCGACAGTCATTATAGCGGCCAGATGAAGGGGGTTATCAGCAGCCGGGCTCCGCGGGCGGCGGTTATTGACCTCTGCCATACCATCCGCCGCCACGACGTCGCCCAGGCCGCCATGATAATTGCGTCATCCTGGCGTTTTTTTCCGCCCGCCGCCATCCATATCGTGGTGGTTGATCCGGGGGTGGGCGGAGAGCGGCATATTATACTGCTGACGGTGGGCGGCCATTATTTTATAACCCCGGACAACGGGGCGGTGAGCCGTCTGCCGCTTAATCATCCCGAGACCAGGTGCTTTATTGTCCAACGCCCTGACCTTTATCTCAAGCCCCTGAGCCGCACCTTTCACGGCCGGGATATAATGGCTCCAGTGGCCGCCCGTCTCTCTCTGGAGGGACGGGCGCAAGATTACGGCCCGGAGATTCCGCCCCGCCGGTTAATCACCCTGCCGCTGCCCCCTCCCCCCAAATTCAACAGCGGCCGGCTGCGCGGCGTAATTACAGATATTGATTACTTCGGCAATATAACAACCAATATAAAGAGCGCTGATCTGGCGCGCCTGTCAACACCGTTCTCCGCCCGTCTTAATAACACCCGGATAACTCTCATGGCTGAGAGCTATGAGCAGGCGGCTCCCGGCAGACCGCTTCTCATTATCAACAGCTCAGATTCTCTGGAGATTGCCGTTAATCAGGGCCGGGCGGCGGATTTACTCCAGGCTGAAATCGGGATGCCGGTAATTATTGAGACAGACGACAGGGCATGAGCAAACCATATCACCAGGAGTTGGAACTTTTACGGCAGGATCTGCGGGAAATTGATCAGGATCGGGACATGCCGGGCGGAGAAGTCCGCGGTCTGACGTTGAACCCCAGCCTCAGGCTGCGGCAGGTAAACTGGCACGGCCTGCCCGCCCGGATCGGGGATAAAAGAGCAGAGCCCGTTTCCGGGCGGGAGTTTATCCTCACCTATTATGACCCGTCCATCGGCCTGATACAGAAAACAGCCTGCGACAACGAGCTGCTGGCCGTTAAAATCATAGCCGAAGACCTCAGCCCCGCCGAGACTGCCAGGGAGGGCGGAGTGCCGGTGGGTACCGTTGACCGTCTGCTTCAGGAGGCGGTGGACAGCGGCCTTCTGCTCCGGCCGCCCTCGGCAATCCGACGGCCGGAGTCCTTCCCCCGCGGCCGGGGGATTGACCAGATCTTCATGACGGCCCGGGTCTTTACCCTGCAATGGCATATCACCCAGAGCTGCGACCTCCACTGCCGCCACTGTTACGACCGCAGCCCCAGACCCGCCATGCCTTACACCCAGGGATTGCAGATACTGGATGACCTCCGGGAGTTCTGCCTAACAAAAAATGTCCAGGGCCAGGTCTCATTTACCGGCGGCAACCCCCTGCTCTATCCCCATTTTCTAAAACTGTATCAGGCGGCGGTGGACAGAAACCTACAGGTGGCAATCCTCGGGAATCCCGCCGGCCGGGAGATAATGGAGAAAATCTGCGCCATCCAACCGCCCCTCTTTTATCAGGTCAGTCTGGAGGGTCTAAAGGAACATAATGACTATATCAGGGGCTCCGGGCATTTCCTGCGCATTATGAAATTTCTCACCCTGCTTCGGGAGTTGCATATTTATTCAGTGGTGATGCTGACCCTGACTAAGGCCAATATGGAGCAGGTTCTGCCCCTTGGTGAACTCTTACAAAACCAGACAGATGAATTTACCTACAACCGCCTGGCCATGGTGGGGGAAGGCGCCAGCCTCCAGTCAGTAACGCCGGAGGATTACGAGGAATTCGCGGCCCGCTATCTTACCGCCTGCCGCCATAATAATGTTCTGAGCCCCAAAGACAACCTCCAGAATATCCTCCGGCGCCGCGCGAACCTCCCCCTTTTCGGCGGCTGCGCCGGTTACGGCTGCGGGGCGGCTTTTAATTTCCTTGCCGTTCTGCCCGACGGCGAGGCCCATGCCTGCCGTAAACTGCCGTCCTATATCGGTAACGCCTTTAAGGAGACGATCAGTCATATATACAACGGCGAACCGGCCCGCCGCTACCGCCAGGGCAGCGAGGCCTGCACCCACTGCGATATCAGGCCGGTATGCGGCGGCTGCCTGGCAGTAGCCCACGGCTTCGGTCTCAACATCTTTACGGATAAAGACCCTTATTGTTTCCTTTAATTTTTTTCTAAACGGCAGGCGACTCTGAGCGATAAACGGCGGAAATAATAGACCAGCAGAGCCGCCAGCATACCGGCCCCGGCCACAAAGGACATAATCCAGTAAAAGACATCAACCCCATAATTATCAGTCACATAACCGCCGCTGGAGGTGGCAATAGAGCCCAGCCCGAAGATGAGGAAAAAATTGACCCCAAAACCCATGCCATGAGAGGCTTTGCGGGTATATTTGGCAATAAGATAATTCTGGGCCGGCTGCCAGGCGTAATAAATAAGGCTGAAAAGGGCGGCATAGACAATTAACGGGGTATTGGAACTCCGGCTGACAAAATAGAGCAGAGGGGCCACACAGAGGAAAATAAAGGCGGGGAACAGCTCCGGCTTTTTCAGTTTATCATTGATATAACCCCCGAACCAGGCCCCGACAAGCCCCATGGAGAGAACCGCCGTGGTCAGATAACCCGCCATAACCACCGGATGATCGTTGTTGGTGATAAAATGAATCTCCTGGCGGAAAAGGGCCGGGAAAAAGGTGAGAGAACCCCGGAAAATAAAGCCGGAAAGGGTACTCACCAGAAAAAGAACCAGAAGCGAGACCGGAATCAGCACAAAGCCATCCCCCGCCCCGGCCTTTTCATCTCTATGGGCCTTATTGCCCGCCCGCCGTTTAAAGGCCTGTCGAAAGGAAAAATCCGCCTCCTCCGTGATTCTGGCCTTATAAAGAAACAGGGCAAAACCCAGACCGATAATCCCATAGATGATATAGGCTGAACGCCAACTGTTAAAGAGCCATATACAGGAGGCGGCAAAGAGCGGGGTCAGGAAAAGCCCCACATTGCCCATCACTCCGTGAATGCCAAGGGCCTTGCCCTTATTAACCGTCACCCGGCGGGCGATGAGGGAGAGTCCGGCCGGATGATGAATACTGGCAAACATACCCAAAAGAGCGTAGGAGAGGGCAAACCACACCAAACCATGAGACATACCCACCAGCAGGGATGACAGGGCCATACCCATAATCCCCACGGTCAGCACCCGCTTGGAGCCGAAACGATCAGCCAGCCAGCCGGCCGGGAATGCCCCCAGGCCATAGAGGAAATAGCCGACATTGGCGATAATCCCAATGTCCATAAAGCTCATGGAGTTTTCCCCGGCAATTACCACCATTACCGCCGGGAAGATGGTCATAAATCCGTGGGTAATAAAATGTGAGCAGCTGGCGAGAAGAACTACTTTATGTTCATCAGTCATTTATTACTTTCCCAGTCAATTTTCTGGCGCAGAAACGGTTGATAAAAAACCTGGCCCAGATCTTTGTCATCATGTTTATCAAATATTGATTCTTCAATCTTACGGCGGTCGATGGTGCCGAACCAGTTATCGGGCGCCGTCACATCATAATCCTGCGCCTCGGCCACGGCAATATTATACTCACTGTTGTCGTAGATATTATTATGGTCAATACGTACCTTGCGGGTCTGGTAGAGATAGATACCCTTCCGGTTGCCGGTAATCTCGTTATAACTGATCTCGGCATCGGCATTCTCCTTGGGGAAAATACCGAAATATTTATTATTTTCAATGAGATTATGGCTGATAAGAGCCTTCGAGTTACGGAAACCAATACCGCCCTTATTATCATAAATGCGGTTATGAGTAATCTTCAGATCAGAGATTTTGCCGTACCAGGGAACATCTTTGAATTCTTCCGCCTTCTTAAAACTTATACCCACCCCGTTTTTGGCGATTTCATCATGACTGACCACCGCCTCGCCCCCATGACTGTGTACCCCGTCATAGGCGAACATAATCTTGCAGTATTCAATAATATTACCCCGGCTGCCGAGAAGATTAATGGCTCCCCAGTCCTTGGGCCGGGCGTCAATAGCGGCGGAGGTAAAGACGATACGGCGTTCAGGAGTACCCCTGGCAATAATCCGGCCGCGGATGATGAGCTCCACCTCCGGGAAATAGGGGGATTCGATCCCGAACATATTGGCCGGTGATTTTTCATCAACTCGTTTAAATTTGATCACCGTGCCGGGTTTAATGGTGAGGGTTACCCCCGGCGGCACATAGATATCACCATTTACCAGCACTATCCCCGACCAGGTTGTGTTCTGTTTCAGGGTCTGCTTGTTAAGGGTGGTGGTCTTCCGGCTGCCGGCGCAGGCGGTGAGCAGGATCATAAGACTGAGGATAATGGCGCGTAATTTATTCATGAATTACCTTTCCTGTATAAAATCATGGCCGGCATTTCAGCTCGACAAGGCAGAGGGAGTACTGTACTGCCGAGCAGTTACAGGCTGGTGATTATTGTTACCTTTTAGGCATCATGCTTCCAAGTAACAAAAGTGCATTAAGGATGGTTGGTGGTTTGATGCCGGGAGACAGATTAAATTTTTCCCCTGCACCGAGGGGACTGAATTTTTTTCGCATTTGTTGGCGAAAATTATTCTGTCCCCGAATCGGAAGCTACGAAAAATAAAATCAGTCCCCTTAGTTCTGATCTACCACCACTTTCGCATACGATCTTTGTCATACCGCTGGAAAAGTTACTAACAAAAATGGGCAACGTATTAAATTTGTTACTTTTAAAATAGTGGCAGGGACGTATGGCAATACAACCAATAAATTTTAGTCCAGCCCCAGCTGATACTCCGGGGCGATACCATACCCGCGCCGCCGGTTTAACAACCCAACACCAATAAGCAGGGCAATGCCAAGCAGAACCGCAATCCGGGCGGCGGGCGGGGTACCGGCCGGGGTACCGCCCAGCCCCCAGTTCTGCACCAGAGCGGCCCCCACCAGCATTCCCATGGTGGTAATCCCGGCATCGGTATCCCCCTGACCGGCGGAGACCATCTGGCGCAGCGGGCAGCCGCGCACCAGTACCGCCCCCAGCCCGACCATGAACATCCCTAAAAATCCCCAGCCAAAACTTTCATTGGAACTGGGCTGACCGTGGAGGGCCAGATTAAACTGTCCGGTCAACATGCTGCTCACGGTGGCAAAAACAAAGAACGACACTATACTGATGAGCAGGCCTGTGGAGCGGGGGCAATTCATGATCTCCCGCGGCCCCCAGAGAAAAACCCTGGCAATGCCGCCGGTAATACAGAACTGGGTATGCTGCGCCCAGGCCCCAAGAATCAAACCGAAAGCCAGTGACATCCAGAAGGGGGCATGCAGGGCGGCGGAGCCCTTGACACTCATGGCGATAAAATCCGGCTTAAAGATGGTCAGCAGCAAAAGGATAAAGAAAAACAGGGGGGTGACGTAACCGCTGGCCCTCGTGGTTACAGTTGATTTCCCAAGCTGGAAACCATTTTCGATAAACTCCAGACCGACATAGATACCAGCCGCCAGGCCCACTGCCCCGGCAATGGCACCAACATCACCGGCGGCCAGGCGCAGAATCATCTTTACCGGACAGCCGATGAATACCGAGCAGCCGATAATAAGCAGAATCCCCACCAGAAAACGCAGCAATGGTGAACTGCCGCCGGTAGGCATAAAGTCACGCCGCCATAATGACCAGGCAAAGGCCCCGAGAACCAGCCCCAGGAGCTCCGGCCGCATATACTGCATACGAATATTATGCTGCAGCCCCATGGCTCCGGCTATATTCTCCAGAAAACAGGAAATACAGAGCCCGGTATTGGGGGGGTTGCCGTAAAAAGACAGGAGCATGGCTCCAATCCCGATAACGGCCCCCATGATAATATAGTCCCGATTCTTCAACAGTCCTTTCATCAACTCATCCTCACCCTTGCTACCCGCAGCCTCCGGCGATCTTGCGCAGCATATAATATAAAACCTTTTTATCCTGATCCACCCCGGTCTTACCCGCCTTCACCTCTTTCTCAATAAGGGCCTCGGCCTCGGCCACCGTGTTTTTAATCTGTTTACCCCGGAACAGGGGGGTATTTCTGTCTAAAAAATCGGGATTTAAATCCACCGCCTGCCGGTACTGACGCATGGCGGCAACAGGCCGCTGTAGGTGAAGCATAACATCCCCTTTCAACATATAAATTTTGCCATCATAGGGATAATCCTTCAGTAAAAGATCGGTCAGACTCAGAGCCCGGCGGGGATTGCCGGAGGCCAGTAAATTTTTAATGGTTTTGATTTTTTTGGCCAGCTCAGGGTTTTGAACAGCCCTCATCAGGGTTCGCCGACCGCCAGATATCCGCCTGGGTGCACTGCCCTGATAAGAGAAAATCAGCGCCAGGGCCCAGGCCAGCAATATCACCAGAGCAATGCCGGATATTTTATCTAAACGATCCATAGATGATTTTTCAAGGACGCCGCTGAAATCTTATTTCCGCCCCGCTTTCAGGGTTAAATTTAAATTATGCCGGTCAGTCTTCAGGGTCACCTCGTCTTGGCAAAGATAATCAGCTTTCGGCGGGAAATCGCTGGCCGCCCCGATATAAAAATGACCAGGGGGCAGGAAGAGGGAATAACGGCCACTTTTATCCGTCCAGGCCGACAGATAACGGGGAATCAGCTTGAATTTACGGCCCGGATCAGCAAGAGCATAGGCCAGAGCGGCAGGTTTACCATCCGGCCCCATGATCCTGCCGCTTATTTCCAGCAGGGTCTTATTGCGTTTACGGGCCTTAAGGGCCGCGTCCTTTAAGCCCATAACCGTAAAATTGTACACCATATCCTCATCTGGGCCGACATCAACTTCCACCGCCCCGCCGGAGTGCTTATCCCGCAGACCCAGGGGGCCGAACTTGCGGCCGTCCTTGCGCAATACCGCCACCGCCCAATAATGGCCCGGAGGCAGAGCCAGGGTGTATTTACCATCGCTCCCGGTACGGTTGGACATGAAATCCGCCGGTCTTTTGACATTCGGCCCCAGATAAACCGCGACATCAGCCCCGGCGGCCGGCTTGCCGCTCACCTCTGTTACCACGCCGCTCATAACATAGGTTCGCGCCGCCCCGGCCGGAACCGTAAAGGCGAGAAGAAAGAATATGATAATCAATATCTTAGTCATAAAAAACGGTAACTTCTCCAAGTGATTCGGGGACAGAATGATTTTCGCAAACAAACGCGAAAAAAATTCAGTCCCCTTGGCGCGGGGGAAAAATTTAATCTGTCTCCCGGCCCACTGTCATCTATAATCCGTGTTCTGCTTTTTAAGTTCAACCGGCTCATAGATTACCCGTCCCAGTTCCGGATCCCGGCGGCCGTCAAAAATTTTGTCCGGCCGGGTCTTGCCCTGCCACCAGTTATAACGGGCATCCACGTCCTCAGCATCGAAATCACCTACCCGGATGTCATAACGCCGGTTATCAATGAAATTATTGTGATGAATCTTTATCCCGCTCCCCTTTCTACGGATAAAAATGGCCATTTCATTATTTTTAAAGGTATTATTATGAATATCCGCCATCATTATCAAGGCCCTGAGACCAATATGATTACCTTCAAAAAGGGAGTTTTCAATCTCCACCGGCCCGCTGCGGAAACGAAAACCGCCATAGGAATTTAAAAATCGGCAATGATTCATAATCAGATTGGTAAAATGGCAGTGGATATCCCAGGCGGCATATTCAAAATCACAAAAATTAAAAAAACTGCCCATGGCCCGGTCAAGCATGATCTCACCCCAGCTGTTCGGGGCCTTGCGGCCCACGGATGTAAATCGAATCCGGCCGTCGGGCCGCCCCTGCCCCTTTATCTGACCGTAAACCTCCATACCGACCCCCTTGGCCAGCTGAACTGTCGTGCCGGGGACAATACTGAGGGCGGCGCCCCGCGGTACAGTCACATCCTTCGTGAGACGAATAAGACCATACCAGGAAAGATCAAAGGGTACCCGGGCCAGGGGCCAGGTAAAGACAAAGGGCGCGGGGGCCGCGGGCTTATAGCTCACCAGCCCCAGGGCGGGATTATCGTGCTTATCAAAAACGGCCCGGGCCATATCGGCGCCGCCCCACCAGTTATCCACTGCCCGCACGTCACCACTGGCGGTAAGACCAATGGCGTATACCCCGTTGGCCACAATATTATTGCCCTTGATTGCCCCGCTGAAGGAACGGATACCAATGCCTCTCTCACCGTTTCCAGCCACGAGATTGCCACTGATCTCGCCCCTGGTATCACGAATGCTGATCCCGTTCAGACCGTTATTCAGGACGGCGTTGGCACTCACCGTCAGGCTGTCGGTATTTCTTAATGACAGGCCGTTTTCGAGATTAGCAGCCAACAGATTATGGCTGAATCGGCCGAAAACGGCATTGGCCACCAGCAGACCAAAACGGTTGCCGGCCATGACATTACGCTCGATTACCGCCTCGCCTTCCCGTATCCGGAGACCGTCCCATTGATTATTGGCAAAGATATTATCATGAGCGGTGAGATTCTGACGGAAAAAGTTGACCCCGTTTATATTGGCAAATACCTGGTTGTTATTAAAATAAACCTCGGAGTCCCGGGCCTGAACAGCACTCTTATTATCATAAAATTGACAATCTCTGATCTCCACCAGAGATTCCTGAAACTGCAGGCCGCGATAATTATGCCGGAGGATGGTGTTGCTTACCGCCACATTGGCAAAATGAAAATGCAGACCCCGGTAGGCATCCTCAATCTGGCAGAATTCAATGAGATTACGGCTACGGTCGCTGCCGAGAATATTAATGGCATCCCAGTCACCCCGACCCCTTTTCTTCTCCGCCGAGCGAAAGATAATTGGAGAACGCGGCGTGCCCTTGGCAATAAATTCACCCTGAGCCAGGATACCGTTCTCACCGATACCGTCACCGTTGGTATCCCGTCTGGTAAACTCCACCACGGTGCCGGGCATAATAATGAGCCGGGCCTTGGGCGCTATCCGCACCTGCCCCGTAATCCGCACCCTGTCCCGCCATATGGTAGTGCCTTTTATGGTCTCATTCTTATAGACCCGGCGCAGGGGTAAATCATCGGCCAGGGTATAAATTCCGGGGGTAATTACAACATGAGGGGTATTAGAGTGCCAGACATCCCGCCTTAAATTATGGCTGATCTCCGTTTGAGAGCGTCTGACCAGGGCTTTATTAAAGATAGAGAGACCGTATTCATTACCGGTTATCACTGCCTTAGTCAGTTCTAAACGTGCCTTGCCGCCGGAGGCGATGAGGGCGTAAATATTATCTTTCATGGTGAGATTAACGGCCTTGACCATGCCCCGCAGAACATAGATGCCGTTCTGAGCCCCGCTCAAGCGGCAAAAACGCAGACCGACCTCACCGCCATCCACAATTATCCCTGACCAGCGTCCGCCGCCCGGCGGGCCGCCCGGCGCAAAGACAATGGGCGCCGCCTTTGTCCCCGCCGCCCGCAGGGTGCCGCGCACCAGAATCTCAGTGCGATGGGACAGAAATTCCGGCTTGATCTTGGTATCTTCCGCCGCCCAGACCTGAATTCTGGTGCCGGGTAAAATGGTCAGGACAAGACCGGCCGGCACCAGAACATCTTCCTTAAGCTCCACTACCCCCTTCCAGACCTCATTGGCAGTGAGTACCCGGGCCGCGGCACCATGAGCGCCGAACATCCCGGCGCAGAGGATGAACAGCGCCAGCAGATCCGGCCAGAAGCCCGGCCTATTTTTTATTTTTGCCACCACTCTGGCGCATCTTGCGGGCCCGCGCCCGCTTCTCAAACCTGCTGCGGGTCGCCTCAGGATCAGGGATTTTAAACATATTAATATTAATACCAGAGATAACCTCGCCATCTTTGCCCCGCACGGCAAGAGCCGTACCCACACCGCCGCGCACCCCAATCCCGGCCCTGACGCCGCCGGTTTTGGAATTGGCCTTCAGGGGTGAGGTCTTACCATAGGTACCCACGAGGGAACCCGCCCGCGGCCGGCCGCCGAGCAAAGATTTACGGGCCATGAGATAATAAGTCCCCGGCGGCACCTTAACCAGAAATTTGCCATCCTTGCCGCTGGGCGGGGCAATATACTGGGGACGGGAGGCGTTTATTTTATCCTTTAAAAGGATCAGCGCCCCGGCCACTGGTTGACCACTGGAGTCCAATATCTGACCTTCGATGGTCATAAATTTACTGAACTCCTTAAAGGCCCCCGGTTTCAAGCCATCTACCCGGCCCGCCTTAGTCACCGCCCTGGCCTTGACCTCCATGGCCCGCAGCCGGCCCTTATCATTCTTGATAAAATAAAATTTTTCTCCCTTCCGAGGCGGCCCCGGCCCCTTGCCACGCACCCGGATCAAGGCTCCCATATAATACCAGCCGGGGAGCAGTCTAACCGAGAATCTGCCCTTGTCATCAGCCCGGCCCACCATATCCGGCACCCGCCGGGTACTGCCTGCCACGGGCGGCTGACCGCCTTTTTTATTAAAAAAGGCAACAATGGCATTGGGCAAGACCTTACCATTCACATAAAGACGCCCCTCCAGAGCTCCCATGCTGGCCTTCATAAAACCAGGAGTACCAGCCCAGGACTGACCGGCAAAAAGCAAAACACCTGCCACAACAAACATTAGAATTTTCTTCATCAGCTACCTCGTTGGATTAGATAATACATTGGTATTGGTAACTATTCAGCAGCACCCCATCTTCGTCCATTCGGTACTTCTCGAATACAAAAGTATGCTTCGAAGTCCCGAACGAACGAGGTAAGCGTAGACTCCGAGCTGGAGCACTGCTGAATAGTTACATACATTGAATGTCATCCAGCCTGATAATTAAAGGCAGACGAAACAGGATTCATCCACCGGGAGTAATATTGAAAAACAATGTTATATCGTATATCCTATCAGACTATATGTCAAAATCAATTAAGCGAAAAAATCCGCTTCAGGGCCTTTTCTTGACAAGCCGCCAAATTAATTTTATGTAGTAGGGGCGATCAGATATCCAGCCATACAGCCAACCACAAAGACCATAACAGGATAATGCCAGAAAACAAACTACCAGCCTTTATTACAGCCCTTCTCCAGCCCGCCGCTTATCCCCATGCCGCGGCCGATATAAAACTGCTTCAGACCCATATTTCCTATGTAATCCTGGCCGGAGATTTTGTTTATAAAATTAAAAAACCGGTGGATTTTGGCTTTTTAGATTTCACCACCTTGGACAAACGCCGTCATTTCTGCGCCGAAGAACTCCGTCTCAACCGCCGCTTATGCCCCGATCTCTATCTCCAGACAATGACCATTAACGAAGAGAACGGCCATTTTAATCTCCAGGGCCAGGGCCGGGTCGTTGAACACTGTCTGCAGATGCGCCGCATGCCTGAAGACAAAATGATGAACCGGATCATTGAGGCCGGGGCCTTATCCGAGTCTATGCTGGATAATATTGTCGAAATCCTGAGCGATTTTTATCAGCGGGCCGAGGGCGGTGACAAGATCAACGAATTCGGCTCCGCCAGGGCCGTGGCCGTCAACGTCCTGGAGAATTTTGAGCAGACCGAAAACTTCATCGGCTGCCCCTCATTGAGTCAGTCTCAGTTTGATACCATCAGCACCTATGCCCGTAACTTTTTACAGCGCAATGATAAATTCCAGAAACGCATTGCCGCCGGCAGGATACGTGACTGCCACGGCGATCTATACTCCGCCAACATCTGTCTGGCAGACAAAACCTATATCTATGACTGCATTGAATTTAATGAGAGATTCCGTTATTGCGATGTGGCCAGCGATGTAGCCTTTCTATGTATGGATCTGGACTTTCACGGCTTAAACAGCCTAACGGATTATTTTATCAGGGCCTTTATTGACAAATCTCATGATCCTGAGCTTATAGAAATGCTTAATTTTTATAAGTGTTACCGGGCCTATGTCCGCGGCAAAATAGGCCTCTTTACCGCTCATGCCCCGGAGGTAGATTCCACCACCAAAAACAAAAACTTCCAGCAGGCCGGCAAATATTTTCAACTTGCCGAGCGCTATGCCCAGGCAGGCTGAATTATTCGTCTTCATGGGGCTTATTGCCAGTGGCAAAAGCACCCTCGCCGCGGCCTGGGCCCGACGGATCGGGGCCAGGTATTTCAACTCGGATCACGAGCGCAAGGCCCTGGCGGGTCTAAGCCCCACCGCTCCCCGCCGGGAGTCATTTAATGCCGGAATCTACAGCCCGGAATTTTCACGGCACACCTATGAACGTCTGTATTTAATGGCCAAAGCAGAGCTTGAGTCTCAGCGAAATGTAGTGCTGGACGGCTCCTACACGGCAGAGCAGGAGCGCCGGCGGCTGCGGGATTTGGCCGCCGCCCAGGGAGCCGCAATCACGTTCATCCTCTGCCGCTGCCCTGATAATATTATCAGAAAACGTCTTGAGATCCGGGCCAAAGACCCGCAAGCGGTATCAGACGGCCGCTGGGAGATTTATCTCCAGCAGAAAGAACGCTTTACCCTGCCCATGGAGTTGGCAGTCAAGGAATTAATTACCATAAACACCGATGCCCCTGTGGACACTTTATTACGCAAAATTGAGACCGCCGTCAACCACGGACAGGGCCAATAGCACCGCACTCACACGACTGGAGTTACCATGTATAAGAAAATGTATTTATTAAGATTTACCAAAGACAATATTGATCAGCCCCTGATCTGCGATCTGGTCAAAAAGTACAACCTGGATTTCAATATCCTGCGGGCCGATATATTCATGCAGCAGGACGGAGTGATGATACTGGAACTCGCCGGCCCCAAGAAAAATGTCCAGGCCGGACTGAAATATCTAAAAAAGTACGAGGTCAAGGTGGAAACCATGGCCACGGTAATCAACCGTGATGACGAGAAATGCTTCCAATGCGGGGCCTGCACCGGTCGATGCTCCACCGGCGCCCTGTCCATCAAGCGCCCGGAGATGGCGGTGGTGTTTGATCCGGAAAAATGCACGGGCTGCGGTCTCTGTGTCCCCGTCTGCCCGGTACAGGCCATGCGTATTTCTTTAGATAAGAGCGTAAGACTCGACTATCAGAGAGTAGAAGATGGAGGACAGGCAAAAGAAGAAATGACAGCTTCAGAGATCAACTAACCAACAAACTAACTTAACTAACGAACCAGCCCGCCCTCTTCCTTCACCCAGACCGGCAAGTCCTGGCACAGGCGGCGGAAACGAGGGTCATTGTCAATATCATTACTCATCTTGCGGTTGGCAATCAGAATACCGCCAGATTGTAGTTGATCCTCAATAAAGCGTTCAAAACGACGTTGCATGTTGCCCTCGTGAAAGGGGCGGAAATAGTAAATCACCTTGAATTGCCCGTAATCCTCATAATCCCAGATATCAGCCGCAATTACCCGCCGGGAGTCGACAAGTTTGGCCGCCACCTTGTAGGGGAATGGATCCTTTTCAATGCCCCAGACTTCAAAATCCATCTGCTCGGCAAAAAGCAGAATATTACCGATACCGCAGCCAATATCAAGAAAGCGGGCCGGATCACCCCCCCCGGACAAGGGGCGCAGATAGTCATGGGCTAATTTCACCTGAGCGTAAACCTGGCGAGGATCCATGGGCACAAAGGGATATTCACTTTGCGCGTCGTTCTGGCTCAAACGCTGAGAATCCCTGGTGAAATAACCGATGAAACGGCTGATAACCCCGAAAAGTACATCCCGTTCACGTTCAATATCAAATTTATTCATAGATGAAAAACCTAAATGATTTATCCTCTTTTGACAAGACAATTCAACTCCCCTGGCTGACGGATTTTACCCAGCGGCTCATCCAACTTAACCAACCGTTTACGAAAGGTTTCAGGGTCTGGCATTTTATGCCTGGTATGCGTTTTCAGGAAAAGGCTCAATGGTGGCGCCCCGGCTCTTCCCGTCCCACTCCTCATGAGGGAGTGGATTTCTGCTGTTTCAAAGACAATAACGGACAGCTTATCTACCTGTGGCCGGGATGCAGAATACCAGCCCTCTTTGAGGGCCGGGCGGCGGCCTTATTTGACGACTTTCTTGGCCGCTCTTTATATATTACCCATGAAAACAACCAGGATCATCAACAGTCAGGGACAATTTACGCCCACATCCAACCATCTCCGGAAATAACGCTGGGCCAGATGGTACAAGCCGGGGAGGTGGTGGGAGTGATAGCAGCCCGCAGCCAGCCTGGGCCGCTAAGGCCCCATCTCCACCTCACCATGTGCCGGGCCGCGGAGAACATCCCGCCTCCAACGGACTGGCAGTCGATTCACCGCCTGCCCATTGAGTTAATTAACCCCCTGCCCGGCTAACGTGGAAGGCATAAAAAAATGCCCTGAACCAAAAGGCACAGAGCATTATCCTCAAAGTCGCTTAAAAGCACTCCGGATGTTAAAGTAGATCGGGAACTAAGAAAAATCCTGACGGCTAAACAGCATCCTTATCAATTGAGGTATAATCCGGGTCAACTTATCCGGCCTGTTTTAATTTTTTCTGACTTTTTATATTTCTTACAGGGTTACAACGTTTTCGGCAGCGGGGCCCTTATTCCCTTCAACAACATCGAACTGCACCCGAGCACCCTCCTCAAGAGAGCGGTATCCTTCTGACTTGATTGCTGAATAATGTACAAAAACATCGGATCCATTGTCCTGCTCAATGA
>CAZSOB010000011.1:0-16646 GCA_964608155.1 uncultured Desulfobulbia bacterium | reverse complement strand
ATTGAAGCGGGAACCTCTTTTGAAGATTTGCCCGATGATTGGGTCTGTCCTAAATGCGGGGCGGCCAAAGAAGATTTTTTCGAGGCTGATTAAGTCTTGTCAGCAGGTTGGGTTTAAACCCAACCTGCTTCAAACCAAGAGTATCATAATGACCAGACAAAAAACTTTAATCTTTAAACCCTACCCCTTTAAACCAGGCCAAAAAATAAAAATTGAGGGTGGTAAACGAGCCGGTGACTGGGAGGTTGTCGCAATTACCGACAGCAAGGTTACTCTGCGCTGCCCGGTTTCCGGCAGGGAATTTGAGTGGGCCAGATTTTGCTATCAAGTGACAGGTCAGGATTAATTAATAATCACAAAATTTATCCGTCTTCTTGATTTTTCAACACTGATCAGCCGAAGCCGCACCGGGGTGCCTATCTGGTACATTTTGTGTTTTCGGCGGCCGACAAGGCGGTGATTTTTTTCGTCTATTTCGTAATAATCGTCGCTTAAATCCTTAATTGCCACCCCGCCGCTGATAAACGATTCACTTAACTCCACAAAGAGACCAAAGGAACTGACTCCGGATATAAGGCCGTCAAATTCTTCACCTACCTTGTCTTCCATATAGCGAACTTTGAGCCGGTCAACCATCTCCCGCTCGGCATCCACAGCTACCCTTTCCCGCTTGGACAAAAAATCAGCCGCCTCTTCCTGACTGTTATTTTTATGCTCATGGTTAAGCCAGGCGGCCAGAGCCCGGTGAACCATAAGATCGGGATAACGGCGGATTGGGGAGGTAAAATGGGTGTAATGGCTGGCTGCCAGGCCGAAATGGCCAGTATTGTTTATGGAATAACGGGCCTGCTTCATGGTGCGCAGGAGAAGATTATTAATGATATATTCTTTGGGGCTGCCCTTGACCATTTTTAAGACCTCGCCAAACCAGGACGGGGTACCGGCGTCATCGGGCAGACCAAGGCCCATACCTTTGGCAAATTGCGAAAATTCTCCCACCTTTAATGGGTCGGGAGTCTCATGGATTCTATATATGCCGTCTTTCAGCTTGTTATCACTCAAGTTTTTTGCCACCGCCTCGTTGGCGGCCAGCATGAATTCTTCAATTATCTGGTGGGCGAAATTACGTTCCGTTCTCCTTATCCCCTTGACCTCATCGTTATCATCAATCTCAATAAAGGCCTCTGGTAATTCAAAGCCGATACTGCCTCTTTTCTGGCGTTTTTTTAGAAGCACCTTGGCCAGTTTTTCCATTTGGCCAAGCATGGGCAGAATGTCGGCGTATTGTTGAGCCAGTTCATCATCCTCTTTATTGATTAAGGCGGCTACCTTGTTATAGGTCATCCGCTGCTGGCTTTCGATGATGGTTTTGGCAAATTTTTTTTTCTTTAATTTTCCCAGTCGGTCAAAATCAAGAATGGCCGTAAAGGCGTAGCGTGGTTGATGGGGCACCAAACTACAGAGGTCGTTTGATAATTCCTCTGGCAGCATGGGGACTACTCTGGTGGGAAAATAAACGCTGGTGCCGCGTTTATAAGCCTCATTATCAAGGGCGGAGCCCAAGGGTACATAATGACTGACATCGGCGATGGAGACGTGGAGCTGCCAGCCGGTATCTGTTTCCCACACGGCAACGGCATCATCAAAATCACGGGCCGTTTCACCGTCAATGGTAATATGGTTAACTTCACGTAAGTCAAGTCGATCCGGGGTCATGGTAATCTTGTGGTCGATAGCCGCCACCTGTTCCCGCACCTCATGGTCAAAAACAAAGGGCAGGTCAAATTTGCGGATAACCATCTCGGTCTGCACATTGATGCTGTCCGGATCACCCAGGACCTCAATAATTTTACCCTTAGGGAAACCGGCTTCTTCCTCCTCCGGCAGATGATCCAGTTTAACCACCACCGCCTCGCCGTTTTTGGCGCCCATGGTGTCCTGTGAGCCAACCTGTACCGTAAAGGCGAAGCGGTTATCCTCCGGATGTACCAGGCCGAGAGGCTTGGCGGCGGTATATATTCCCACCATCTGGTTTATACCCCGTTCCAGGACACGCAAAACCCGGCCCTCTGGCCGTCGGCCGCCTTTGGTTACCAACTTTAATAATACCCGGTCACCATGGCGGGCCGATTTCAGGCTTCTGGCCCCCACAAAGAGGTCTTCCCTTGGTTTCCGGCCGGGATCAACCTCAATGGCGGCAAAGGCAAAGCCCCTGGGGTTGACGGTTAAAGTGCCGGTGAGAAAATTTTCCGGCTGGCGCAGAGTGTAGTTTTCACCGTCATTATAGAGAATTTTATGATCACATAATTCTTCCAGGATAAGATGGATAATTTTACGGTCTCCCCGCCCCAGGTTGAGATCTTCAATAATATCACTTTGGCTGGCTGGGCCATTATTCATAACAATGGAGGCCAGAAGATCATCGTCACTTATGGAGCGTTTTCCTTTTTTAAAGAATATACGCTCCCGGGAGCTGTGAACGGAGTTGGAGATTGCCTGGCTTCGGCGGCGTTCGCGTGAACTCTTATGTTTATGTCTTTTTTTACTGGTCATTTTTCTTTTGGCTTATGTTAAATGTTGATAATTTTGTAACTATTCAGCATGATGCATAGAAGCAACAATAATCACCGGACTGTAACTGTTCAGGAAAGCGCAGACTCCGGAAGTGCCTCAGGTTCGGAGTCTGCGCTTTCCTGTTCATTTTTGACTTTGAAGCATAGAGGTATGCGAGAAGGCAAAAATGGGGTGCTGCTGAATAGTTACCATAATTTTTAGTTACTAAAATACCAGATCCGGCGTTTTAAAATCAATATATTTTACTTAGTCTGGCTGGTCGGATATGAGGAGGCTGGGGTTACCCTAATTCACTCTTAACAGCCTTACCGAGTTGGTTAAGGGTATATGGTTTTTTTATAAATATACCAGCCCCCATTTTCTGTGCCTTCTTAACTTCATCCGTCTCAGAAAATCCAGTTGCGATTACCGCCTTTTGCCCTGGATGCAAGGTTATAATCCGCTCATAGGTCTCTCTGCCGTTCATACCCGGCATAATCATATCCAGTAACAGCAGGTCAACCTTATTATTGTTGAGAAAGGAGACCGCCTCTTCGCCGCTGGCAACGGAGGTGGGAGTATAAGCTAATCTCTTTAACATGATGGCGGCTATATCGCGCTGAATATCTTCATCGTCAATAATTAGAATTTTTTGTCCGTTACCCAATAAATTTTTAATGGTTATCTCTTCGTTTTCGTCATCCGGCAATTCACGGCTGGCAGGAAAGTAAAGATCAAAGCAGGTACCATGGCTGTCGGTTAAAATATCAATATAGCCCTTATGATCCTGGACAGCACTCCATACCACCGCCAGGCCGAGACCGGTGCCGCTGCGGCCCATTACTTTTTTACTGTAAAACGGCTCAAATATATGATCTATATCCGCCGGAGAAATACCTGGGCCGGTATCTGCCACCGAAAGAACCACATACTCTCCCCTGTGCACGTCGTCGTATCCCTTAAGGGGGATATCAATGTACCTGTTTGCGGTTGAGATGGTAATTGTACCGGTATTTTCTATGGCTTCGCAGGCGTTAATAACAAGATTAAGTACACATTTATTGATGTGAGTGGTGGAACATTTAATGGATAAAAGATCCGGGGAAAGATTAGTTTTAAGCTCTATTTCCGGTTTATCGGTTAAAGGATGCTGTAATTCCGGAGATTTTATGTATTTCCGCAGAAGTTTGTTTAAATTACAAACCGTCTGTACTGCCGCTGATCCTCTTGCCACTGTGAGCATATCAGCTACCACGGCGGCGGCACTGAGACCCGAGTTTAAAATTGTCTCTATCTGAGGCCGGAGGGGACTGTCTTCCGGAAGATCAAGTAAGATTAATTCCGGATAACTGACGATGGAAGATAATATGTTATTCAAGTCATGAGCCACTCCACCGGCCATCAAGCCAATGGCCTCCATTTTTTGGCCTCGTTGTAATTGTCTTTCCGCCCGTTTATATTCTTCTTCCAGCTTTTTTACCCTTGTTATGTCAAGTAACAGGCCGTTAAAGGTAATTTCATCTTTGTGTAAAACAGGTGAAG
Source organism: uncultured Desulfobulbia bacterium (assembly GCA_964608155.1). Classification (GTDB taxonomy): domain Bacteria; phylum Desulfobacterota; class Desulfobulbia; order Desulfobulbales; family VMSU01; genus JAADIV01. The sequence continues at coordinate 12,551 of CAZSOB010000011.1, read as the reverse complement.
ATAGTCCTTCAAACCATATTGTTTTTCCGTCTGGTTTAATATAGCGCCCCTGCCAGTTCCATGGAGTTGTTTTTTCGCTGGCCTCTCTGACGGTATCAATAAATGACTGCCGGTCTTCCTCGTGAATATTTTCAATAAATGTCTTTAAAAGGAGGGGGGGATCATCTATAAATTCCAGCTTAAAAATATCATATAATTTTGAGCTGGTGTACCTGACCCCGGATTCCCCATTATTCTTGGTGTAAAACTGATAAACGACTCCGGGAACATTCTCGGTGATACTTTCTAAGAGTGCCTTCTGGCTGGAAAGTTCGGCGGTCTTCCGGCGGATCTGGCGACGTGAAACAATAATTGTCAGAAGCAGAATAAGGCCAAGCCCTGCCACCAGTTCCAGTACAGTGGAAAACCATTGCGGGAATATATTAACCTTTTTTTCTGTTATGCCGGTTTCAAAATTTTTTTCTAATAATTGATAATAAATAGAATTGTTATTGTTCTGCAACATCTTCATTTGCTGATCTATTCCGGCTTTCAGATACGGGGTTGATGTGGAGTTTGCCGGGAAGGCAAATTTGATATCAGTTGGATTAAAAATGAGCGGTGTCTTTTTTAGCGAAAAATATTTCGCGTTTTGGTTGCCAAAATTTCTGTTTGTTATGCCGGCGTCAACCTTTTTTTCTTCAACAGCCTTAAAGACCTCCCGGTAGTTATTGAATACCATAAAGGTGCAACGCAGATTAAGCCTGGCACTTATTTCTCTGAAGCCGTTTTTATCTTCAAGATTACTGCTTCCCCTCAGGGCTGCTATTTTTTTACCGGTAAGATTCTGGAAAGAGAGAATGGCTGGTTTATCCTTGCGAACATAAAGAGCTGACCAGCTCATAAGTACAGGAGAATCAGAAAACGTATAGATTTTGCTTCGTTTTTCCGTGTATGCCACATCCGGCATTATATCTATCTGGTTGTTTTTTAAACGGCGCAGGTCTTCCTCCCAGCTGCCTGAAACATATTTAATTTTCCAGTTTTCCTGTTGGGCTATATACTCTATGAGTGCCGGCCAGAATCCGGAGACCTTGCCCTGAGGGGTGGTGAAAATCTTGGGGGGATTTTCATAGACTCCGACCTTTATTAATTGTTTTGCTGATAAAGGTGGCTGTAAGGCCAGAATAACCCCTAAAGCGGCAGCCAAAGCAAACAATGCCTGTTGATAATGAATTTTAAAATGAGGAAACGACATGCCTTTTCTCCCGCTTCAGATATATGTCATCAATCTATTATATCATTAATTTATGATTCTTATCGTTTTATTATGGTGCCGAAAAAACCATCATGGGCGTTGGATCCAGGTCTGGTGGACAGGAAACCGTTTTTATTGATTAAGGGAGCAAGGGAGGCGGGCAGGGCTTGAGCGGTATTGATGATGGTGAAAGCGGGATTAATTTTGGTGAACAACCGGATTACCTCTTCGTTTTCTTCCGGCTCCATGCTGCAGGTGGCGTAAACCATAAGGCCGTGGGGGGTGAGCAGGGCAGCGGCGCTGTGCAGGAGTTCTAATTGGCGCTGCTGGAATTTAAACAGGTCAGCCGCCTCGCGGTTCCAGCGGATATCCGGGTGGCGGCCGGTGACACCGAGACCGGAGCAGGGGGCGTCGATTAAGATGGCGTTGAATTTAACTTTGCCGGCCGCGGCAAAATCCTGCAGGGTGGTATTTTGGCAGATGGCGTTGAGGTTAAGGCGGCGCAGATTTTTTTGCAACAGGTTGTATCGTGCCTTTTGGGGCTCTAAGGCCCACAGAGTGCTGTCCTGGGGGATGAGCTGGGCCAGAGCGCAGGTCTTGCCGCCCAGCCCGGCACAGGCGTCTAAATAGTTACCCTTGGTAAACGGTGCCAGGAGAGCGGTTATTATCTGGGCCGTTTCATCCTGTACAGAGAACCATCCTTCAGCATATCCCGGCAGTTCATTAACAGCCGTGGTCTCCAGGAGCCACACGGCCTCGTTTATCAATCCTTGCCGGCAGGTTATTTTCTGTTCTTTTAATTTATTTATAAAATCTGCTGTTGAAATTTCAGCCTGGTTTATGCGCAGGCAAAGGTGTGAATCCTGATTTGAGGCCTCGCAGATCAGGCGGGTTTCTTCTTCACCAAAACGTTTAAGCCAGCGTTCAATAAGCCATTGCGGGTGATTACACCCCACCATAAAGGGCTGGTTTTTTAGTTCATTCTTTAATTTTTCCCGCCTGCGGCATGCTGTTCTCAAGACCCCGTTCACAAAGCCGGTGAGCCAGCGCGGCTGGCGCTCGTTTTGTAAAGCCTTGATGGTTTCGTTGATAATTGCTGAATCCGGCAGGCGATCCATCCATAATAACTGGTAGAGAGCGGCCCGCAGGGCCTGGAGGGTAACCGGCCGCATCCTGGCTATGGGGTGGGTGGATAATTGGGCCAGGATAAAATCAAGGGAGTTTTGCTGGCGCAAGACCCCGAAGACAATGGCCTTTAAGAGATGGCGATCCCGCTCGTTAATAAGGTGGTTATGTTTTTCAATGAGCGGATCAACGGGCGACCTTGAAGCCTGCCGCTGGCAGAGAATCTTGACGGCCACAGCCCTGATATTTGCTGGTTTGGTCATATAAAGTGGGTGGGAGAATAAAAAAGCGGCGTTATATAAAGCGCCGCTTGGAGTTTCGTATTAACAGGGGGGATGTTGGAAAACAGATTAAAATTTTTCTCTCAACTTCGGGGACAGAATTTTTTTCGCGTTTTTTTGTGAAAATAATTCTGTCCCCGAATCGGAGTAAGCCCCCCTTGGTTATACCTTATTTTTTGCGCTTCTCCCAATCGGCCAGAAAGCTCTCAATTCCCCGGTCTGTCAAAGGATGCCGGGCTAACTGGTTGATTACCTTGAAGGGGATGGTGGCTATATCGGCCCCGATCAGGGCGGCATCTAAAACATGGTTAGGGCTGCGGATGCTGGCCACGATTACCTCGGTCTGGTAACCGTAGTTATCGTAAATAGTCATGATATCGCTGATTAAATCCATGCCGGGGTGGGAAATATCATCCAGGCGGCCGATAAAGGGGCTGGCGTAGGTGGCACCGGCCTTGGCTGCCATCAGGGCCTGAGTGGCGGAAAAGATCAGGGTAACATTGGTCTTGATACCCTCGCTGCTGAATATTTTAGCGGCCTTCAGACCCTCGGTGGTCATGGGGATCTTGATGACTATATTATCGTGAATGGCGGCCAGTTTGCGGCCTTCGGTTACCATTCCTTCGGCCTCAAGGCTGATTACCTCAGCACTGATGGGGCCGTCGACAATACCGGTAATCTCCTTGATAACCTCTTCGAAGGGTTTGCCTGATTTGTAAATCAGGGATGGGTTGGTGGTTACGCCGTCAACCATACCAATGGCAACGGCCTGGCGGATTTCTTCGGTATCAGCGGTATCAATAAAAAATTTCATAATCAGGCTCCTTGATTGGTTTTAAATTTCTGCAGACATTCCTTGCTGCAAAAATAATAAGTAGTGCCGTTTAATCGTAATGATTCTGAATCCTTTTGGGGGACATAGGTGTGACATACCGGATCTTCCACCAGCAGATCTTCCGGCGGGGGAGGTTCCACATGCCCCCGGTTTGAACTGACGCTCCGGGTCAGGAGGCGAAAGATAATATAGATAAGGGCGGCGATAATTACCAGACGAATCATGTTATTTCCAAGTTGTTTTTTTTATCTGCTGGTCGTGATTCTGACGTTCCAGACGGCGCAGCATCTGGCTGCTGCTGAGGCCGCTTACCGGATGCAGGTGATCCGGGGCCAGTTCCGCCAGGGGAGCCAGGACAAAGAGACGGCCCTCTATCTCTGGATGGGGCAGATCAAGATCGGTATCATGGCAGAGGAGATCGTCATGATAGAGGATATCAAGATCAATAATTCTATCCATCCCTCTGGCGCGGTTCCGGCCCATCCTGGTCTCTAATTCGAGCAGGGCGCAGAGTAAAGAGGCTGGTGCTTTTACAGTCTCCACCATACCCACGGCGTTGGTGAACCATGATTCGGAGGTCATGCCCACCGGGGCCGTTTTATAGGGGCTGGAGAGGGCCAAAGGGGTGATGCCGCTGCCCTTTAATTCCTGCCAGGCCCGTAAAAGATTGGCCCGTCCATCACCAATATTGGAGCCTAAGGCAATAAAGGCCAGAGCCATTAAAAATCTTGCAGGCCCAAAACATCGAACATGGTGTACATGCCGTCGGCCTGTTCTGTTACCCAGGCGGCGGCCACCGCGGCGCCTTTGGCGAAATTATCCCGGCTCATGGCCCGGTGGCTTAACTCCAGCCGCTCACCGGCACCGATGAAATAGGCGGTATGTTCGCCGACGATATCACCGCCGCGAATGGTCTGAATACCTATCTCCTTGCTGCTCCTCTCGCCGATAATTCCGTGCCGGGCATAGACCCCGACCTCTTCTAATTTACGATCCACCGCCTCGGCCATGACCTCGCCAAGTTTTAATGCCGTACCGCTGGGGGCATCCTTTTTCATGCGGTGGTGGGCCTCGACAATCTCCATATCATAGGAATCCCCGAGAACGGCGGCCATTTTGGCGGCGATTTTAAAGAGGACGTTTACTCCCACGGACATATTGGGGGCCTGGACGCAGGGAAAATTTTGGGCCAGCTGAGCCAGTTCTGTCAATTCAGCATTGGTGAGTCCGGTGGTGCCGATAACCATGGCCTTTTTATATTTGGCCGCCAGCCGGGCGATTTTGATGGTGGCCTCGTGGAAGGTAAAATCAATGATAACGTCACTGGAGGCAATTATTGTCTCCAGGTCATCAACTACCTGTATTCCAAGCTGCCCGCAGCCGCTTAACTCACCAATATCCCGGCCGACATCCGGGCTTCCCGGACGTTCAAAGCCGCCCGCTATCTCTAACGCCTTATGTTCATTTACCATATGGCCGATTCTGCGGCCCATGCGGCCGCTGGCTCCGGCGATAATTACCTTGGTCATTTTTTTTAACTCCAATTTGGGTGGAAGATGTTTTTAAATAAGCCCATAGGCGGCAGCGGCATTTTTCAGGCGTTCAAGATTAGCGGCGCTTATGGAGGCCAGGGGCAGGCGGGGAGCGCCTGATTTTATTTTAGCCATTAATTCCAGCGTCTTTTTGGCCGGGACGGGATTACATTCATAGAACATGGCCTGCATCAAGGGGAACAGCTGGTAATGAACCTTGCGGGCCGCGGCAAAATCACCGTTCAGGGCGAGATTCATAAGTTTTGCCATGTCATCCGGTGCCACATTGGAGGTTACCGATATTACCCCCTTGCCGCCAATGGCCACGGTGGCCATGGAGGTGAAATCATCACCGGAGAGAACAGTGAAATCGGCGGGACAGAGGCGGATAATCTCACTTATCTGGTTCAGATTGGCGGTGGCTTCCTTGATGCCGACAATATTATCAATTTCGGCGCAGCGGGCCACGGTCTCCGGCAGCATATTAACCCCGGTGCGGGAGGGAACATTGTACATAATTATGGGGATATCCACTGCTTCGGCCGCCGTTTTGAAATGCTGGTACAGTCCCTCCTGTGAGGGGCGGTTGTAATAAGGGGTAATCATCAGCGAACCATCCGCCCCGGCCGTTTTGGCGTATTTTGTCAGTTCAATGGTTTCGGAGGTGCTGTTGGAGCCGGAACCGGCCAGAATCGGTACCCGCCCTTTGGCGGTTTTAATGGTTAATTCAATAACCTTATGATGCTCTTCATGGCTCAGGGTTGCTGATTCACCGGTGGTGCCGCATGGCACGATTCCGTTAATCCCCCCTGTTATCTGAAACTCAATTAGATCCGTTAATCCCTGTTCATCAAGCGCGCCGTCGATGAACGGTGTGACAATCGCCGTGTAAGCTCCCTTAAATTCAGTCATTTTTCAATTCCCCTTCTTTATAAGTTCCTGTGTAACTGTTCGGCTTGCTGCCTGAAAATAACAATAACTGCTGAATTGTAACTCATATCTTTTAATATTCAATATCATTGTTTTATATGAAAGTCACCTGCAAATGGTATTGGCCTTGCCACGACTTTCATGTTTCGTTGTGTCCGGGTGATCTGGCATGGCTGTTGGTAACACATTTCATTATAATTTGGAATTTTTCCTCTCCGCCTGTCGTTCTCTGGTTACACAGTATACCCCCTTTCCTGCAAAGCCGGGATTGAAACACAGGTTATCAGATATGCATTCTGCTTTCTCTCTATTGCCTGATTGCCAGCGGTTTATCAGGCCTGGTTCCCTGATAAAAGGACGGCTCATGGAGATATAGTCTGCTGTGCCTTCCTGAATAATTTTTTCCGCGATTTCAAAAGAACGTATACCGCCCACCAGAATTAAAGGAATGGTGATTTCATTCTTGATTTCACGGGCATATTTCTGGAAATACGCCTCTTTATCCTGAGAATTAATTCCGGGGCGGCTGGGAGATAATTTACCTGTTCTGATAAAACCGCCGCTCAGTTCAATGGCGTCGAATCCGGTTGAGGCTATTAATTTTGCCGCCTGAATTGACTCTTTTATATTGAGACCGTTTTTAACAAAATCTCCACAGTTCATTTTTATTAAAATCGGAAAATTTTTACCAACAGCCTTTCTTACAGAGCGATAAATTTCAAGATGTATTCTGGCTCTATCAGCAATTGAACCTCCATATTCATCCTGACGTTTATTAAAAACAGGGGAAAGAAATTGACTGAGCAGATAGCCGTGGGCGGAGTGAATTTGAATACCATCGAAACCAGCCTCTTGAGCCCGCTTCGCCGCCGCTGTATAGGATTGGATTAATTTTTTTATTTCATTCCGGGTGATTTCTCTTCGTTCTGTTCCGGCCGGATCGGAAAAAGTTGATACCGTTAAAGGCGGCTGCCCCGTCAGGCTCTCTTCGGCGTAACTCCCCGCGTGGGCTAATTGCAGAAGAATTCTGCCGCCGTTTGCGTGAACTTCGGTAGTCAGTTCTTTTAAGCCCGGGATCAATTCATCCTTATAAATCCCCAACTGCCACGGGGTTGCCTGCCCTTCCGGGGATATATAAGTGTGGCTGCTGATAATTAACCCCACACCGCCTTTAGCGAGTTCCACTATTCGGTCAATTAAACCGGGGGTAACGGCACCATCGGTTGCTGCCAACCCCTCCCAGGTTGCGGAACGGACAAATCTGTTCGGCAGATTCATTCCCGCGAGGGAGGTTGATTCAAATAATTTACTCATTTTTTTCACCTGTTACCCGGCGCTTTCATAACTTCTCAAGCGGTACGATAAAGTGGGATTCCGAGGCATGGTGGTTTGACAGGACTTCTGCCATAAGCGTGGTATGCCGAAGATCTGTCGAAACGCCACAACGCAGTAGGTTGGATTTTTTACGACGCCATTAAATATGGAGTTGTTAGATCAACCTGTTGCTCCCGATATTAAGTATTTTTGCGATTTTCCTGCCCATTGCGGGGGAAAGTCTTCTTTTTCCTCTTTCGTAATTACTTATCATGTTCTGCCGCACGTTGAGTTTTTCTGCTAATTGTGCCTGTGTAAGCCCTGCTTTCAAACGAGCTCCTGCAAGTAGATTACCTATTCTGTTTGACTGCATCTCTTGCCAGAAGCCTGTTTCTTCGATTGCAATACTGTCCTCTTGCTCTGAAGAGAGAATGTTTACTTCAAATTTTTCCCTGATCCAATCGGCTTCGAAGTCCTAAATGAACGAACCTGGAGCACTGCTGAACAGTTACGCTCTGGGGTTATAGTTACTTTTAGGCACCACGCTGAATAGTTACCAGAAACCCAACATTAGCTGATAAACTAAGCTTACTGTGGGGTTTCGCAAAAACGGCGGCGCTTTGTTCCTGTAACTAACCGCCGACAGCCTCGGCGTTTAACCGCCCCTCATAAACAACAGCCGCCCCGCCTTCCAGATAAACATTATCAATCCGCTGATTTTCTTTTATCTGGAAATGAATGATTAATTCATCGCCGCCGGAGGTGATAATAGCTGCCGGCGAAGCCGCGCCCATGAGGCCGCTGACTAAGGCGGCGGCTACCGCACCCGTGCCGCAGGCCATGGTTTCGTCTTCCACCCCTCGTTCGTAAGTGCGGATATGAAGGCCGTCGGCGGTCTGGCGGACGAAATTAACATTGGTTCCGGCCGGCTGATAATGGGGATGGAAACGAATGCTCCGGCCCCACTCCAGAACCTGGGCTGTGGTAATATCATCCACAAAGCAGACCACATGGGGAACTCCGGTGTTGATATGATGCAGGATCCTCTCCACGCCGTCAATCTCCAGCTGTTCATTAAGCCGCAGGTCAATGGGATCAGTCATTTTTATCCGCACCGCCCGGCCCTGTATCTCGGCCTCAATAATCCCGGCGATGGTCTTGAAACGCATTCTGGCCGGGGCTATTTTATGGTCATAGGCGTAACGGGCCGCGCACCTGGCCCCGTTGCCGCACATCTCAGCGAGGCTGCCGTCGGCGTTATAGAACTGCCAGCGGAAATCGGCCTGTTCGTCATCTTCAATAAGGATAAGCCCGTCGGCTCCGGCAGAAAATTTACGGCGGCAGATCAGGCGGGCGAATTCCGCTTGATCCGCCCTGGGCAGCCAGGCCTGACGGTGGTCAATGATGATAAAATCGTTACCGGCCCCGTTCATCTTGGTAAAGGAGATGGGAAGGGGCAGGTTTGTTATATTCATTTTTTATTTTGGGGTAATTTTTTCATAAAAGCGTAAACAGTAAGGTGGATGGGCCAAATCATGGAGAGTTACCCTGTTTTTTGAGTAAATTCAGGAACAGCCTCGCCGTGAATTAAATCGGCAAAGGTCTCTCGTTTTCGAATAACATAAAATTCGCTTTGCCGCACCATGACCTCTGCTACCCGTGGGCGGGAATTATAATTGGATGACATGGTAAATCCATAGGCTCCGGCACTCATTACCGCCAGCAGGTCATGGCGTTTGGCCGCCGGGGCCAGACGGCCGCGGGCCAGAAAATCACCACTCTCGCAGATGGGCCCTACAATATCGGCCTCCGCCGTCTTCCGGGACTCTGTTACCGGCAGGATCTCATGATAGGCGTCATAGAGACTGGGGCGGGCCAGGTCGTTCATGCCGGCATCGACAATGATAAATTTCTTGGCTCCCTCCTTGGTATATAAAACCTTGGTTACTAAGGCCCCGGCGTTACCGGCTATAACCCGCCCCGGTTCGATTATCAGGGTGCAGTCAGCAACCTGCCGCAGCACCTCCTTGACGGCGGCGGCGTATTCTTCCGGGGCCGGAGGATTCTCGTCGTCATACTTGATACCAAGGCCGCCGCCCATATCAAGAAAGCGGATGTTGATACCAGCGGCTGCCAGTTCTTTTATAAAATCAATAACCTTGTGCAGGGATTCAACAAATGGTGCTACGGTGGTCAGCTGGGAGCCGATGTGGCAGCTCACCCCCACAATCTCAATATTACTCATCTCCCCGGCCTCTGCGTAAATTCTGGCCGCCTCCTCAACAGGAATACCGAATTTATTCTTGGCCAGGCCGGTGGAGATATAGGCGTGAGTCTTGGGATCGACATTGGGGTTGACCCGCAGAGCGATGGGGGCGGTACAATTAAGGGCGGCCGCGGTTTCCTGCAGGGTCTGAAGTTCCTGAATCGACTCGACGTTGAACATCAGGATTTGCGAGTTTAAGGCATAACGCAATTCTTCCACCGTCTTGCCGACCCCGGAATAAACAATTTTCCGGGGATCAATCCCGGCCCGCAGAGCCCGGAACAACTCGCCGCCGGAGACAATATCCGCGCCGCCGCCAAGAGAGGAAAAGAGGTTTAGGATGGCGATATTGGAGCATGATTTGACCGCGAAGCAGGTGATATGTTTAATATCGCTGAAGGCCTCATCCACGGCCTTGAAGTGACGGCTCAGGGTCGCTGAACTATAGACGTAGAACGGGGTGCCCACTGCCTCGGCAATGGCCGAAAGAGGGATGTCCTCGCAGTGCAGCAGGCCGTTCTTATAATTAAAATGATTCATAAAGAACCTCTTGTGATTTTGGGCTTTCATTGGCCGGGGTAGAGCGGTCAAAGGCGGAGACGGCGTAATACCATGATTTTGCCCCGGCAGGCGGCTGGTGGTCGATAAATAGGGCCAGGCCGCTGTCTACCTGGCCAATGAGTTTGAAGTCGGCGTCGGGCAGCCGCCGGTATATCCGGTAGCCGGCCAGATCCGGGGTTAAAAGCCGCTCCCACAATAATTTAATTCCCTGGCCGCTGTTAACCACCGTCAGGTTACGGGGCGGGGGCGGCGGTGTAAGGTCGCGGGGCCGGGCAGAGACCAGATTGCTGTTCAGACCCTTTACCACCGTGTTTTGGGTTTTTAACCGGGCGGCTGCCCGGTAAAAATAGGTCTGGCCGTTGGTCAGACCGGTATCAATATAGGGCGGTCTGGCGGCTGTGTCAGCCAGCGGCTGGAGGTTATCAGCGCTGGTACCGCGGTAGATTATATAATTCAGGCCTCCGGTGATGGGGGTGCCGTCTACCAGCCGTGTGCTGGGCTGCCAGTCAAGTGTTACTTCGCTGTCACCGGCCTTGGCCCGTAAATCGGCGGGGGCTTCTGGCTGTGACAGCCAGAGGAAGGAGACGGTATTGGAATCATCGCTGACCAGCCTCCAGCCTGCCTTGGTGCGAACCTTGTAAATATAATAGTGTTTTGGCCGTAACAACGGCTCACTGTAATGGGCCTTGTTTTTATCTCCCGTAATGGCCTGAGCCAGGGGCAGCTCAACAACACTACTGTATTTAACCGGGCAGTCGGGGCAGTAATCAGTGGCTGCCACCACTGAGCGGAATATTTGAAAGGAGTCTATCTGCGGCAGGGTTGAACCGGCGGTGGTGCGGGTTGGAGTGGTCCAGTCCAGATCAATCTTATTGCCGTCCTGACGGGCCGTAAGGTCGGTTATGGGGGTGGGTACGGCGTCCTGGGGCGGGATGGGCATGGTCTTGCGGCCGCAGCCGCTGAGGGCGAGACCTGTGATAATGAACCAGAGGACAATGAGGGGAGAACCGTTTAGTTTCATTGTAATTCTTTAGCGGCTTTTTTTAGAGCCGCGGCTACTGAGGTGCCGGCGGTGCCGCCCGCGGATGTCCGGCTGTTTACGGAACCGGCGGCCGAGAGTACAGTGAAGACATCATTATCAATCAGCTCCGAGAATCGGCGCAGTTCTTCAAGGCTCATTTCGTCTAACTCCAGACCCTTTTCCAGGCCGTAGGCCACGGTGCGGCCAACTATTGAGTGGGCCTGGCGGAAGGGAATATTTTTACCTACCAGATAATCAGCCAGATCGGTGGCGGTCATATAGCCGCCAATGGTGGCCTGGGTCAGGCGCTCCTCGTTGAATTCAAGATGGGCCAGAAGTTCGGTCATAATGCTGATACTGGGGCCCACGGTGTCAATGGTGTCAAAGAGGGGCTCCTTATCCTCCTGGAGATCCCGGTTATAGGCCATGGGCAGGCCCTTGATGAGGGTTAAAATGGCCATGAGATTGCCGGTGACCCGGCCGGTTTTACCGCGGATTAATTCCGGAATATCAGGGTTTTTCTTCTGTGGCATGATGCTGCTACCGGTGCAGAAGCTGTCGGCCAGGCGGATAAAGGAGAACTCTTCGGTGGCCCAGAGGACAAGCTCTTCCGATAGGCGGCTTAAATGGAGCTGGATCAGGGCGGCGGCGGCCAGGAACTCAACTATAAAATCACGGTCGGCCACGGAATCCATACTGTTGGCCGAGACCTTGGGAAATTTTAGTTGCGCGGCGACAAATTCCCGGTCAATGGGCAGTCCGGTTCCGGCGAGGGCGGCGGAGCCCAGGGGCATGATATTAATTCGTTTCAGACCGTCGGTGAGACGCTCGCGGTCACGGCCGAACATCTCAAAATAGGCCAGCAGGTGATGGGCCGTCAAGACGGGTTGAGCCCTCTGCAGATGGGTGTAACCGGGCATGATAGTATGTTGATATTTACGGGCCAGGGTCACTAAGGCAAGCTGCAGGTTTTTAAGCAGGGTGTCAAAGTCGCGGCATACCTCACGCAGATAGAGACGGATATCCAGTGCCACCTGGTCGTTACGGCTGCGGGCCGTGTGCAGACGCTCGCCGGCCGGGCCGATTTTTTCCACCAGGGCCTTCTCTATATTCATGTGAATATCTTCCAGCTCCGGCTTAAAGATAAAATCACCACGCTCTATCTCCTGTTCAATCTCGTCTAAGCCCTGTCGGATAAGTTTACCCTCTTCTTCGGTGATGAGTCCCTGGCGGGCCAGCATCATGGCGTGGGCCTTACTGCCTGCTATATCGTGGCGGTAGAGCCGGTTATCGTATTGAACAGAGGCGGTGAAGGCCTCCACAGAGGCCGCGGTCTGTTCCTGGAAACGGCCGCCCCAGAGCTTGGCGTTGGTGCTTTTTGATGATGTCATACCTTGTTTCCCATCAGTCCTTTAATAGTCAAACGCAGGGCGTTTAAACGGATAAAGC
>CAZSOB010000010.1:0-17863 GCA_964608155.1 uncultured Desulfobulbia bacterium | reverse complement strand
CCGCCGGAGTGGCAGAATATCTTGCCAAGCATAACGGATAGGTGCCAAAACCATTACCCCAGTCCTTGACAATCTTTCCACCTCTCAATCTTTCCACCTCTTAATCCAGTAAAATAAGGAGAAGCGGCAATGCCTTGACTTCGGCCACTTAGTTTATTTTGTTTAAAACAAAAATGTAACTATTCAGTGGTTATTGCTAATTACGGGCATTTCGCTGAATAGTTACAGATATTTTTGAACTACAAAACCCATGGCAAGCCCAAGCATATCCCTTTACCCAAAAACGTAGAGAAATTTTACCGATTATTCTTGGCAATCTGCCGACCCCCAAAATAATTGGCCTCATCGGCAGTCGTCAAGTCGGAAAAAGCTCCATAGTATATCTTCTCATCAAGCATTTAATAGAAGAAAATATCTCCCCCAAAAAGATTTTTTGTACTGAGAGAAGACATCACCGGCGGCAGGTGGGACATCGCCTCAATTGAGGCCTGAAGCAACCAGCTTGGGCGCTAATATTTGCGTTTAGAAAAGAGCAAGCTTGTTCATTGACATAACCCCAGAAATACCGTACATTATTGGAGCTATGTTTAAACGTCTCCTGTCCCCCAACAAAACAAAAAGCTTTTTCCTTTTTGGGCCTCGCCAAACAGGTAAGAGTACGTTCGTAAAGTCTCTTCTTACCCCCGTGGATCTTTATATTGACCTGTTACCCCAGAGATCTTTTCTAAATTATGCCAAAAACCCCGGCAGAATCAGGGAAGAGATTCTCGCCCATTTGCTCAAACACGATAATTTTCTCTGCATTATTGATGAAGTTCAAAAAATACCCGCACTTTTAGACGAAGTTCATGAACTTATTGAGTCCAAAAAGATTAGATTTATTCTAACCGGTTCAAGCGCCCGAAAACTGCGCCGGGGTGCCGCCAATCTTTTGGCAGGCCGGGCATACACCTACCATCTATTTCCTCTAACAGCCTCGGAGATAGGAAAAAATTTCGACCTTGAACGTGCCTTAACAACCGGCTGTCTTCCCGTATTATGGGGGAATCAAAATGAAGACTATCGTGAGTTCTTAAGATCATACGCGGAAACCTATTTAAGGGAGGAGATTGCCGCAGAAGGATTTGTCAGAAATATCGGACCATTCAGCAATTTCCTTGATGTAGCCGCAGCCAATGATGGAGAGATAGTTAATTATAGTAATATCGGCAGGGAATGCGGTGTTTCTATTAAGACCGTCCAAGAGTATTACCAAATACTCGAAGACACTTTTTTGGCTTTCCGCCTGTCAGCTTGGCGAAGAAGTGTCAGAAAAAGATTAACCGCCCACCCGCGCTATTATTTTTTCGACACGGGGGTCGTTAACGTGCTGGCCCATACATTAACCGAACAGATGCACCCCATCATAAGAGGCAGACGCTTTGAACAATTTGTAATCAATCAGATTGCTGCCGCCATAAGTTACAAAAAACTCGACCTGCAGCTCTTTTACTGGCGCACGAACCATGGGGCTGAAGTGGATATACTCATTTGCCGGGGCGAAAAGGTACTCGCGGCCGTAGAAATAAAAGCATCTCCCAACATTGTAACTGAATCTCTGTCCGGACTTAAAAGCTACCTGCAAGAACACCCGGAGACACCCGCTTATGTATTAGGGCACAAGCAATCTACCAGGCTGCTAAAAGCTAATATCCTTGTACTTAATTGGGCTGAATTCATCTCAGATCAACTGCCTGCGCTCTGATTGAAAGAATATAGCTATTTAGTTGCCTAAACGAAGAGTTAGCTTAATAGATTTGTTTTCTCTATAACATACGGTCATACCGAGACACACACAGATCTGCCGGATCAACAGTCTTTCATGTGTCAAGGGGGTCTGTTAATAGGGACATTCCCAACTGGGCCTCATCGGAAAATAACTGGCCCCGGTATTTCAACATGAGCCAGACCTCTGTATCTCAGGCTATCCGGTAAGGCAAAAAGCTTGCCAAGAAAGACAAGTTTCAACTATTAAACCAACTACGTCCCCTTGTCCTTTTTAATTAATTAAGATTGATTCTTAACTAAGATTGTTAAGCTACTACGTGTTTTTGTCAAGGGGAAATTATGTTTGTTTTATGGGTTGTTATATTGAGCCTAATCTCAATAAATGATGGACACGTATTCATGATATTTGAGGGGAATTCTATATTCAGTATTCACTTTCAGGATTGACGGAATCCTCGAAAAGTAGCATCCCTATCCGTGTAGAGGTTTTCTGTCTGCTCCTTAATAGAAATTTTCTTCTTATCAAAATAGTTATCAAGCAGAGTAACATTGGCTTCAGTTAGCGCCTCATAGAATTCATCATCTGACAGTTCAGTAAAATTAATACACAGCAGATCTGAGTTGAGATGTTTGTTGGTGTAAAAATCTTCTACGTCCTTTAACAGACCATGTTCAATAGCGTAATAATAAAGGGGAGTACCAGGATATGGAGTTACAGGTCTAATTGTGCGCATCTGGAAGCCATCATCATATTTAAGGAGAAAGTCAACTCCCTGCTGCAAAGTCCTTCTATTCTCGTCAATGTTGCCGTAAATAACATTAAAGCCAGGGCTGATTCCAACAGCCAGGGTATTCTCAATTCCTCTAATAATTTGTTTAGTAGTCAAAGCCTTATTCATATTTCTAAGAATTTGGTCATCAAATGCCTCAATCCCATAGTTTATAAAGACGCATCCACTTTCCCGCATGAGCTTGAGAATATCCTTATTCGCATAGTTAAGCCGACCGTTACAATCCCACTTAATATTGAGCTTTGCCTTAAGAAAAGCCTGACAGATATCTTCTGTACGCCTTTGAGAAGACATCAGTAATTCATCTGAAAACGCAATATAACTAATATTGTATTCTGTTTTCAGATACTTTATTTCCTCAACCAGAGATTCAGCACTGCGCGGCCGTAAACCTTGATCCATCCTATAGCAGAAATTACAGGTAAATGTACAACCTCTCCCCGAGAGAAGGGGCATACAGAATTCACTGTTCGCCATATGAGGCATTCGGAGCAATCTGTAAATTTCGATGGGGAACAGGCCATAAGCCGGCCAGGCAATAGAGTCTATATCTTTGATCAATGAGCGCCTTTCGTTGATGATTGTCTTAGTTCCGTTTCGAAAAGCAATACCTTTAACCGTAGTCAGATCACCTTTATCTGCCAATACCTGTAAAAGTTCGATGACTGTCTCTTCGCCCTCGCCCATAATAACGAAATCCGCCCCCGTTTTATTGAGAAAATACTCCGGCTCCGGCGTAGGCCCATGCCCGCCAATCATAAAACAATCAGGACGATTTTTAGATCTATTTATTGCGTTGGCTATGGATAAGATTTTTTTATATTGATAATAGCCGGCAATAACACTTGCTCCAATCACATCAAATTTGTTTTTATCAAGGAATTCTGTCAGATGCGCCTCAGGATAATGATGAATATCCTGATTATAAATCTCTACCTCATGGCCGTTTTTAATTAAAACTGCCGCGATATATGATAAGCCTAAGGGAAACCAATGAATGTAAGAGTCATTATCATAAACAACAAGCAATATACGCATATTTTTTCTCCTTTATTAGAAATCCCTATCATGGCAGATTAACTGGTAATTTGTTTTGTATATTTATTGCCACTGCGGACAACAGTCTTTACATTTTTTAGATCAGACTCATTATCAATATCAATGGAGCGTTCCTTTGGCATTACATAACCCACCGTTTTTTTATGAAAAAATGATTTATTCCGCCTTAGGAATTTGCTTCTCCCAACATATACCGCACCATTTAAAATAAAAGCCGCCGGGAGGTTCTGCCGGCGCTGCGGCATCTCCTGACTATCCAATATTGGTACCATGACGTTATCATCTTGTAGATAATACATCCAGAGCGGATGCTTTTCCGTCTCACAGAGAGTTACGCAGGCAGGAGCGTTCCTGCTCAAGCATGTCTCAATACTGCCATCTATATCTGTCACTGTTCTTAAAGGTGATGTCGGCTGTAAAAGTACGATCAGGTCATATTCATCCGAGACATTTGCCATAGCATGTAGGATAGTTCCGGGAGATAGTTCCGGGGACACCATACTTAATATCCGACAACAAGGAACTTTCCGAAGTTCTTGAACACACTGCAAATCTCCCCCAGCAACTACCTTTCTTGCTGACAAAAGAAACTGACTTATTGATATCCCGCACACCATGATGCAAAGCACCAAGGGGCATCTAATCATGCTTGGCGTGGTATAGGGTGATCCTGTCGGAATCTTTAACGGCAGTCAATTGCTTTTCAATCTAGGACACAACGCAACGTCCCTAAAATTCTTCACCTAAAATTCTTCTAGCCATAATTATAGCTACTTGCAAGATGATAAGCTGAGGCACAGTAAATAGGTAGATTCTTTGGCATCCACTATTATAGCGGTAAGCCGGGCGGTGCGGAACTTTGAAAAAAGAAAAGAGGATTAATTTGCGTTCTTACAAGACCTGACCCGCTCGTTTCGCTCGTTTTCTGACCCGCTCGTTTTCAATGGCATGATGTAGCTCCACCCGCATTCTTATTCCACTCCAAATCAGCTTCATACATGATTCGCACTAACTCCTTGAATGATGTTTTCTGCGGACTCCAGCCCAGCTTATTCATGGCCTTACTTGGATCTCCAATTAATTGATGAACTTCCAAGGGGCGTATATATTGAGGATCAAGGATTAGATGTTTTTCTACATCCAATCCAGCCAGTTCAAAGGTAGCCTCAAGGAATTCTCCAACAGAATGAGTTTCTCCTGTCGCCACCACGTAATCATCCGGCGCTTCCTGCTGCAGCATAAGCCGCATGGCCTCAACATAATCCATTGCATATCCCCAGTCTCGCTTAGCCTCAATATTCCCCAGGGAGAGCGTCTCCTGTAACCCTAATTTTATTCGAGCTGCCGCATTTGTTATTTTACGGGTTACAAACTCCAGCCCTCGCAAAGGAGACTCATGGTTAAACAAAATGCCCGTTGAAGCATGGATACCGTAAGCTTCCCGATAGTTTTTGGTTATCCAATGGGCATACAATTTAGCCGTTGCATAAGGGCTATTAGGCTTAAAAGGAGTAAGTTCAGACTGAGGCACTTCATCGGCATTACCATACATTTCACTTGTTGAGGCCTGATAAAAACGTATACTAGTCGAAGTACGCCTAATGGCCTCTAAAACATTTACCGCTCCTAGCCCCGTAGTCAACCCTGTAGAAAACGGTGTACGAAATGAGAAATCAACAAAACTTTGTGCCGCTAAATTGTAAATTTCAACAGGATTTTCCTTTTCAATAATGGCAATAACAGAACTGATTTCAGCCAAATCCAATGGTAAAAGATTTACCTTATCAACGATTCCCATACGATACAGACGTTCAAAGGGATCAGTACTAGAGCGTCGATACCCGCCAACAACTCTATAACCTTTAGCGAGCAATAATTTGGCCAGATATGTTCCATCTTGACCAGTTATCCCGGTAATAAGCGCGGTCTTGGCCATGAAATCTTTGGGTGTCAGGTAATCAACGAGCCTCCCATCTGCCGAAATTACTGGAATACACGTCTTTTTGAGGTTATGACTCGACCGTAAGTATTCCAAATCAGATCCTTCAATGAAATACTTAAAATTGGTATTCATAACCTCTGTCACCGGGCTAGAAAGAGGTTTCCCATCCAAAGCCGCTCGGCGAATATCCCCGTCAGTTATCACCCCTTTTAATTGAGAATTCCTCCCCACAATGAAAGCGATACCAAGGCCACGATCACTAATTCTAAGCGCCGCCGCCATAGTGCTATCTTCAGAAAGAAGAAATTCTTTAATATCAATCTTCATTTTTTACCCCACACTGGATTTTGAAGAAGAAATTGCCATAGATAAACTATTCCGACAGCCGGGCTTTACTGATAATTGTATAATGATCAATTATTTTCTTTATCAAATCACAAATTTGTTTAACATCATTACTTTTTAGCTCATAACTGTACGGCAAACTTACACCTTGCATTGCGATTCTATCTGTAGTCAAAAAGTGTTTACCGCTTTTATGAAAAGGAGGTTGGTTGTGCAGAGCCGGGAAGACAGGACGGGTTTCAATCCCTTCCTCTTTCAAACCCTGCATCAGCTTATCTCGAGATACATTACAAATATTTTCATCAACCAAAATTGAATATAGCCAAAAGATATTATCAGCCCAATTCATCTCTATCGGCAAGGTGATGCCGGGGACATTCTTTAAGAAATCAGCATATAATCCCGCAATTTTTTTTCTATGGGCCAGAAAATCATCTATCTGTTCCAGTTGCGCAACCCCAATAGCAGCCTGAATATTGGTCATTCTATAATTAAATCCGGGCACAAGATGCCAATAACGTTTATCCTGAGTCATGCCATGATCCCGCCACAGTCGCATCTCATTATTAAGCTCATTAGAGTTTGTGAGCGCCATACCACCCTCACCAGTTGTTATCACTTTATTTGAAAAAAAGCTGAAACAACCGACATCGCCAAATGTGCCAACAAGCTGCCCATTATAGCGTGCTCCAAGTGCTTCAGCACAATCTTCAATGACCCGTAAATCATGTTTCTTTGCAATGTCCATAATAGGATCCATATCGCACGGATGGCCATAGAGATGGACAGGCATAATGGCCTTTGTACGTGGAGTAATTACCGCCTCAATTTTATCCGGATCAATATTCCAATAGTCCGTAACATCAACAAAAACAGGTACCCCTCCCGCATGAATAACGGTATTGGCGCTTGCTCCAAATGTTAAATCAGGCACAATTACTTCATCGCCAGTTCCAACTCCCATAGCAACAAGAGCAAGATGCAACGCGGTGGTTCCGCTCGTAGTCGTTAAAGCATGTTTCGCATTATGATATGCCGCAAATTTTTGTTCAAAATCTTTAACGTAACTGCCCTGTGAAGATATCCAGTTGGTAGCTATACAGTCGGTAACATATTTCAATTCATTCCCACTCAGAGCAGGCTCCATAATATGGGTGCGACATACCTCGGTCCAAGAGAGCAAGTCCGCTAAACGACCAGAATCACTAAGCACTGGCAAATAGCGTATTTTATGAGAAAGCATCGCGACAAAACTTTCTCTGGGCCATTCCAGCTTGCCATGAACAAAATTACGCGTCATATATTTTTCTGCGGCAGAGTGCATATCCGCCCCACTCAATATTGCCCGTCTAATATCACCGTCAGTTAATAGACCAAGAATACGTTTATTATGATCCGCAATAAAGACAACACCACAAATAGCTTTATTAAGGGTCTCCAAGACATCTCTAATTGTTGCATCGAGATGCAAAATATTTTGTTTTATCTCATCGTTCATTCAATAACCCCTTTATGGTAACAATATCTTTTTCCCTACCGTGGTATGGAGAAACGTTGTAACAATATCGAGCTGTTCTTTGATTTTTTCGGGAGTAAGATCGTAAACTTCTAATATATACGCTGCCGTTCCAATATATTCTATATACGGCCAGAACCAGGACATTGAACTTATAATCCGGTTATCATCCCGTTGTGAATCATTGTCACTCAAATGCACCGCTCGAATATATGGCGCGATAGCCTTAAATTCATGGGCGGCATCGAAGCCAAGTGTACTGGCAGTTACTTTTAGATGCGCAACATCAAGCAGGGTAAAAACATTTAGCCCGGCAAATTCTTTCATCCAGCAAATAAAATCGGCGGCCGTAACCCCCAGCATAAGATCATTACCGCCGCCAACCAAATTCTCCTTGGTAAGCACATTATTTTCAATAAGGATACCAACATGATATCCTGCGGCATAATCGGCAAGCAAAGCAATACTATCCGCGAATACACGAAGGGCCTCACGCTTGGATATTCGTGGCAAATCCGTCTGTTTCCCGCCCAATTTGTGAGGCACGGCATGATAACAAAAACCAGCATGAACACTATAGAAAGGAGAGCCTAGTTGCCGGCAGAGTCGAATCGCTCGGTAGCAATGATCCCTGCTCTTTTCCAAAATATCGGCATCCATCGCCGCCAGGTTAAGAACAAAAGGCGTCTGTGGCGCAGGGAAATAATTATGCAAAAGTACAGACAACTTTTTCGCCTCCACCAATCGCTCAAGGTGTGCCAACGTTTTTGGGGAAAGACTCACTCCACCGGAGCTAAGTTCCAATCCTTCTATACCATAGTCCAGACAAAGACTAATAATCTCATCAATATTTGTTGTCTGGAATGCTCCGGTGGAGACATATACACGCCCGGATGCTTTCAATGGTGAACTCCAACAATTTTTGTTCCGGCAGGCGCATCCTTAAGTATAACTGAACCCGCCCCAATAATAACGTTATCACCAATACTAAGTTTATCACCTATGCTGGAATTATTACCGACAAAGGTATTTGCGCCAATACTGGTTCGTCCGGCAACGCATGTACGGGGGGCAAGATGCGAGAAATCACCAATAGTGACTTCATGGTCAACCGAGCAGCCCGAATTAATAAGTGCGCCTCGACCAATGCTCACTTCCGTACCCAGAATTACCCCAAGACAGATCACAGCCCCATCCCCAATAACAACATCATCTTCCAGAATGGCACTGGGATGAATAAGGGCGGGCAAAAGAAATCCATTATCTTTAAGATACACAAAGGCGTTACGGCGATCGTGATTATCGCCAAGAGCCAGATAAACAGATGAAATAGAGTTTCTAAACTTTAGAATATCCCAGAAAACTCCCAGAACAGGATTCCCCTGAATCAACTCATTATCCCCTTTGTAGGAATCGTCAAAAAAGCCAATACTCTCCGTCCCGCAGGCCCGTAGTATTGAGGCAATTACCCTAGCGTGCCCACCGGCACCGTAAATCGCAGAAAACGGCTCGCTGTAATTCATCGAATCATCTCCAACGTAATCATGGTATCTTCTGCAATATCAGTTTGCGCCATCCGCCCAATGACCAATTCAACGGCTCTGCCATTCAATCCACTTCCAGGGCGCTTAAGAGTAATATTCTCCCATGACAAGGGCGTGTCAGCCGGGATAAAACGTTTTGCGACAAGACTACGCCGCATACCAAGACTATTTTCAAGTTCTACACCACTTGGCTGCTTTACACTTGAGCCAAGACACAACTCCATATCCCTGACGGTTTGAACTAATTGTTTAAATTCAATAGGATCGGCTGAGCTTGAATGATCCGGCCCCGCCATACCTTTGTCGAGGGTAAAATGTTTTTCAATAACCCTTGCCCCAAGAGCGATAGCTCCACTCACTGCAACGTTCCCAACCGTATGGTCAGAATATCCACAGATAACATTCAGGGCATCCCCCATAGTTCGCATTGCCAGAAGGTTGGTATCCAAAAGGCGAGATGGATAATTAGTTGTACATTGCAAAACAATAATCTGTTCGTTTCCCTCCTGTTTCATAACCCTAACAGCATCATCTACCTCAGCCAAGGTACACATTCCTGTAGAGAGTAAGATAGGTTTTCCCTTGCTGGCAAGATGCTTAAGGAAATATGGTTCAACCGCTTGTCCAGATGCTACTTTAAAAGCAGGGACACTGAGTTCATCTAGAAAGTCAACGTCTTCATGGTCATATGGAGTTGAAAGAAAAGTAATATTTTTCTTTAAACAATGGGAAATCAAACTGGGATAGTCAGCGGGATGCAGCTCTAATTTTTTAAGCATCGCCATCTGAGATTCCAAAGAATCGGTCGTCTGTAGTTGATAAGCCGCCTTTGGAGACTGCGGGGTCACAATACGTTCGGTCTTATAAGTCTGGAATTTGACAGCGTCCGCTCCGGCATCAGCCGCCGCATCAATTAGGCGGCAAGCCAAATCCGGATCGCCATTGTGGTTTACACCAGCCTCAGCGATAATAAAGCATGGGTTCTCAAAACCGATTGACCTTCCTGAGATAGAAATATTTTTTATCATTTCATACTCTTACTTATTATTGCCTCAGCCATAATAAAATCCAGTTCTGTATCAATATCAACACTTCGCTCCAGGGGTGTTATACAAGCACACACGTCACCACTATATAGAAGTTTCTTTTCAACCAAGGTCTTTCGCCAGGCCACATCAACCACACCATTAAGCCTATACACCAATGGCAATGACTGTCTTCTCAAATATTTACTGATATCTATTCCTTCCACGAACGGCCTAAGCTTATCACCAACCTTGCTGAACATCCAGTAGGGGTGATGTTCAACAAGGCTTACCGTGCGCACCCAATCAGCCTCCGTTGCAACAAGTTTCTTCACCGCATTCTCGATATCACAAGCAATGCGCAAAGGTGCAGTGGGGCGAAGCCAGACAATAATATCAGGGTAATATTTTTCATTTTCGGCCAACCAGCCAAGTGTATGCAGATAGACCTCCATATCGGAGGCCATGTCTCCGGCAAATTCTTTAGGACGTAGAAATGGAGCTTCCGCACCACATTCCTCAGAAATTGCTGCGATTTCTTCATCGTCAGTAGAGACAACAATTCTTTTCACAATGGGAGTATTAAGGGCAGTATCAATAGTCCAGGCGATTAGGGGCTTGCCAGCCAGCATTTTAATATTTTTTCTTGGCACCCCTTTGGAACCTCCTCTTGCCGGGATAATAGTTAATATTTCGAATGTGTTTTTTCCCATAGATAACAGCCGAGCTATTTTATTGTCTTTCCCGCAATATAAAATACCGTATCCGTCTTCTCTATATCTACTAATGTTTGTTTATATTGCTTATTTCCCTTAAAAAGACTGGTAAGATAGGAATCTCCTCCCGGCTTTTTATTAGCAAGCCAGGACAAATGATTATCCAGTCCGTA
Source organism: uncultured Desulfobulbia bacterium (assembly GCA_964608155.1). Taxonomy (GTDB): domain Bacteria; phylum Desulfobacterota; class Desulfobulbia; order Desulfobulbales; family VMSU01; genus JAADIV01. The sequence continues at coordinate 6,985 of CAZSOB010000010.1, read as the reverse complement.
TCGTTGATAGAATATCATGCTTTCTTCAAGGAATTTCGCATTACAAAAATTAAACCTCAGAGATTCAATAGAATGAACAAAAGGGTGCATAGGCTGAAAATAGAAATCCTTAAATTCTTCTATATTATAAATGCTAATGAGCGGGTCTTCAATGTAAGGAACTTCAATAATGACAAGTCCAGTTGTACTTAAAAGCCGACGACATTTTTCCAAAAAAGTTTTTGGTTCACGAATATGCTCAAACACATGAAACATACAGATAATATCAAACTGCTCAGACAATGGAATCTCATCAATATCATCGTATATATGCTCAGCAAATTTTTTAGAAAATTGTTTATTGGCTGTTGCCGGTTCTACTCCGGAGCAGATATGCCCCTCTAAAAGTTCTAAAAAAGCCCCGGTTGATGATCCGACCTCAAGAACTTTCGATTTCCCCTCAAAAAAATGGCCAATAATAGCTAATCGTTCCTGGGCAACAGCCTGACTTTTTCGATGAAACTTTTCCGCGTCACATGAAGTGGCAACCCCTCGATCTTTAACATGTTGGTTGTAATTTTTATAAAAATCTTTTCCTGCTCAGGCGTAAACATCGGATAAATAAAGGCCGCCTGGCAGTTATTACAGCGATACGCAGAGCTTCCGGGCATTGTCCACACTTTATCATGAAACAAGGAAATCTTTTCAGATGTACATGACGGACAAGAATAAGGCCGTTTTGGTGCTGGCATACCGAGTTCCCTCCTATAGAAAATCGCACGAGAAATAAATCAATGAATATTGCCTCCGGCAGTCAATTTTACCATGGAATCTTTCACTTGCTCATAGGTTGCCTTTGCCGCTTCAAGCTGGCCGTCCTCCCGGTAACAGTCGCCCATTTTTTTAAGCAGATTTATATGCTCCGGCTGCTGGATAAACCCCTGCTCATAGGCCAGAACAGCATCGGAATATTGGCCGTCATTATACAAACTATCACCGATTCCCTCCCAATAGGAGGCAAACTCATGATTAATCTTTATTGCCTGATTAAGCGCTAAAATGGCCTCATTAAAATCACCGGCCGCAAAAAGGGCATCAAGCAAAGCGCTGTGCAATTCAATATTTTTAGGCGTATAGACAAGTCCCTTGCGAAAATCAGCCGCTGCCTCCAGGCCCTTTTCTTCCCTGAACAGCAAACGTCCATGATGCAAATACACATCTGCCGCCAAATCCGGCGGCAGTCTATCCAGCAAATCCCGCCGTTCACTGTCAAGATACCCGTACCATGGCTCTATATTTTTTGCCGCCGCAGTCAGATCGACATTATCAATATTTGCCTTGCATCTTCCCATATCCTCACGGATAATGTCGTTTAGTTCTGCCAAAAGTTGATCGTGATCCGGGACAAATTTCAAACCTTTTTTGACCATATAGATAACACTTGGCCAACGGCCATTTGCTGCCTTAAAATACCGGGTATAGGTAAGAAAATCATTGGCGAGTTGCCGCTGAAATTTTTCCACCTCCCCGGCAAGCAATGGATCAATTGTCATGGCCCGCTTAAAATTTTCTCCGGACTCAACGAACTCCGAGCGTAACGCCTTTATACAACCCAGGGCGTAATAGGCGTCCCCGCAATCAGGCCGCTCTGTCAGCAGCTTTTCCACTATGGGCCTGGCCAGCGCGTAACTTCCCTCATTCATATAATGCCTGAGCAACAACAAGTTGTTTTCGGCTCGATTTTCTCCTTTTGCTATCTTGTCGAGCAGCAGATTCTCCTGCTTATTGAATGATAAGATATTTTTAAGGTTTCCCACCAGCAGCCCCAGCGTCTCTTGCCGCGTGCTGTTGATATTCAACAGACGGTTCAAATTCTGCTCCAGCCATTCAGGGTATTTTGCCGAATCATTTTCCAGCGCCGCAACGGCCTGCCGTTCCCGCTCGCTTAATTGCAGGCCAGCCATGGTAATTTCTTCCAGGACGTGCCATATCTCGGCATTGTCCAGTTTTTTATGGAGCTTATCTATCTTCTCAATTTTGCGCTGGGTCTTGGGCGGGAGCATATTAAACGCCCGCACCCGGCCCCGTTTCTTTATGGTATCGGCAAGTTCTCTGCGCACCGACCGGCACAGTCTGTCCGCCTCTGTTATATGTTTCTGCAGAACCTTGGCCTTACCAAGGGTATGGTGAAATTTTTGCAGCAACTGCCCGTTATCTACGCCGTTGTCTGCCCGCATACGCTCGTCAAGCAAGGCCCAAACCTTTGTTTCCCGGCTACAATATAAATCTATTGTCTCCTGCAGGGTCAGCACCTCCGTTCCCTCAATATGGGCGCCTCCCTCTGTGGCATTGATAAATTTCTTGGTGGAATTAGCAATGGCCGATTCAAAAAAGTCCTTCATACTTAAAAAAGAGCGGTCTGTCCTGAGCATTGTGCCGTCAATCCCCTTGACCAACTGCCCCTCTGTATTGCCGCTCAGCATGGTATCTGTCGGGGCGCTGCCCTGTAATACAGTACCATGCGCGTGGCTTGCCGTTTGGGGATAGGCCAGATCCTGACCGATAAAGATAACCGGATCGCAGCCCAGGATATCGGCAGCTACAAGGTTGAGATGAGCCACGGTACTCGCCCCGCCGGTAAATATTTTACCGCCCAGAAGGGAGTTTAACCAGGCTTCCATGGGCTTGGCCGTAAAGGTCCAGAAAACCTGGCGGGCCGGAAAATTCTGCGGGGTTCGGGGATTGACCCATGATGAACAGATAAGTGAGGTATCCTTAACTTTCGGGATCACATCGGCAAATTTTTCATAGGTTAGATTATTTGGGTCAATGGAGGTCAGAAAATGGGGATTTATCCCATGTTCAAGGAGGGCCGGCAACACCGTATCAACGGCCATAATCACCGCCCTGTCCTGCACCTGCTTCAGAATATGAATATTCTTATCAAGCGATGGGCCGCCGGCCACCAGAATGGCGGGAACTCCGGCAAAGGTCTTATGCAGATCCTCCAAAAGACGTTGATGGTGAATGGTGGTGATATGCCTGAAGCGATTATTAAGGAAATTCCGCCCAAGATGCTTGACCGTCATGCCGCCCACATTCATGCCGTTAAGATGCAGGAACAGCTCCTCCTTTAATTGCCGATAGCCCTCAGGGTCAAATTCAAAGGACTGCGTATGGTGTAAAACCCTGGAGCCTTCAAGCTGCAGGGTACGGGCCGCCGGGGCCAGCACAGTGCTGACTTTGTTCTCGGAACCAATCCCCAGGATTAACCTCTTATCCATCAACAGGCTGCTGAGGTCAATATGCTCTACAGCCTGCCTGAAAATCCCCGGATCACGTTCAAAAACCGCGAAAGACTGCAAAAGGGGCAGCCGCTCCAAGATTCCCAGGGCCGCGTACCCCAGCCCCATTCCCAGCAGGGCCACAAAGCCGATATGACCGGCGGGAATATTAGCCGCAAAGTCATCGGCTTCACTCTCCGGGTTTGTGTCCTTATGCAACAATATCGAGCTGCCGTCATGACCATCCAGCCGCAGATTAAGGCTGTCATTCTGCGCCCGGCAAATCTTGCCCACCGGCGGCGGTTCGTTATCCATCATCATTTGCCAGACATTTGGCTGCCGCTCTTTTAAAAGAGCCATATTGTGATCGTAGAAATCGGGGAATTCAGTCATAATTTAAAAGGATATCCTGTAGATAGTATTCAGCTGCACCCATTCGGAGTCTCGCAAGTTCGCTTACCTGCGGCCGATAATGGCACCCAGCATACGGATGTATAACTGAGCACCATTATCAACACATCCTGGGTACATCTGAGCAGTTACAGTTTGGTGATTTTTGTAAGCTTCCCGAACCTAACTGAAGTTACTATTGCAGTTAGGAGAAGGCACCAAACCCAATAACTCAAGAAGATCTTGGCAATATTTCAAGCAAACATTATGCCAAACATTACTGCGAGTATCTTTTCCGTGGTTAGGCGTGATTATATCACATAATGGGGCTGTTATGCTGTCAATTAATCGGTGGACAATTACTGTCAGGATATAATTTCTCTGACACTTAGTCAAAAAACACTTTTTTTTTAAAGATATAAACCTATGCGCCGATATAGTTCATAGAGCGGATTTGTTGTAATAGCTCACCAGGTGGTTAACCATATTATTTTACAGGCCGGCATCAGCTAAACCGGACAGGGAGGTGATAAAAGGTCATAAAGAGATAGTTTCAGGGTGACTAAGCACGGTCTGGTTTTGGTTCGGCCGGGCGATACGACAACAGTCGTATGCGATCGTACACCGGGAAAAGGATTTCCCGATGATTTTTCCATTTCTCACGGAGGACAACAAGATGACACTAAGAATTAACACTAACATTGCGGCACTAAACGCCCATAAAAACATGATTAAAAACGACAACGCGCTTTCAGCTTCGCTGGAAAGGTTGTCGTCAGGATTACGAATTAACAAGGCGGCAGACGATGCCTCCGGTATGGCCATCGCCGACTCCCTTAGATCACAAGGCTTAGGGCTTGGTCAGGCAATCAGAAATGCCAATGACGGTATTTCCATGGTACAAACCGCCGATGGTGCCCTGCAGGAGTCCATTAATATCGTTAACTCCATTAAAACCAAGTCAATCCAGGCCGCTCAGGATGGTCAGACCACCGATTCCAGAAAGGCTATCCAATCCGATATTAACAAGCTTATGAGTGAGTTGGATGATATTGCCAAAACCACCTCATTCAACGGCCAGAAGCTGCTTTCCGGTAACTTTACCAACAAAAAATTCCAGGTTGGCGCCTATTCAGGAGAAACTATTAATGTTTCCATCGGCTCAGCGGAATCAACCAAGATAGGTCATATTACGACTGCTGATCTGACCTTTAATTCTGTCGGCACAACGGCCTTGAATCTACACAGTAATCTGCAGAATAAGGATTACACCCTCAATACGGTTAATATTCAGTATAACAACGACCGGAGCAATAGTCTGGGGGCTGTAGCGGATGCCATTAATAAATTGAGTGATGTCCTTGGTATCACGGCTACCGCCAAAGTAACTTCAACAACCACCAGTAATATCGTGGCAGGGACAACGGATTCCAATTTTGCCATTAACGGTATTACCATTGGCAGCGTAACTGTACAGGACAACGATGCTAACGGCGCCCTCGTTGCCGCAATCAACCAGAAAACATCCCAGCACGGTGTCTTTGCCTCCGTGGACAGCGCTGGAAAGTTAACCTTGTCCTCAAACGATGACCGGGCCATTTCCGTAACTCAGGGAACGGCCACCACGGCGGTATTAGGCGGCATCGCTTCCATGTCAACATTGGGAAAAATTACCCTCACCCAACAGGGAACTAGTTCTATTCTTATCGTTAACAGAGGCGGCGGCGCGGCCATCGCCCTATCCGACAACAAGCTGGAACTCGCCGGCGGCGGCACCACCACAAGCGTTTCTTCCACCCTGGTTTCCGGCACTACCCTGGTTGCCGGTTCCAAGATTGGCGGTGGCAGCACCCTGAATGTTACCACGAATATTACCACATCAGGTACAATTGCCGGCGCCTCCGGTGATGTGCTTGGCAGCGGCTCTGTGCTTGCCGCCGCCTCTACAATTGGCAGCGGCACCGTTTTGAATATTGGCACCGCCAAGATCGCAATTTCCGGCGCTACTGCGGGCGCATCAGGTGATGTTATTGGTTGTGGTTCCGTTATTAACAGCGGATCAACCATTGGCGCGGGCACAACCCTGAAGGGTGAAATAAAAACAAGTGGTACTACTGGCGCCACTGTTGGTACTGGTGTTGTAACAACGGGATCTAAGCTGAATAGTGGTACCACCCTTACGGTTGGTACCGTGTTTGCGACGGCCTCAGGCGCTAGTTATTTCGCCGACAATTCAGCTTCGGGTACAGCCTCCGGTACATATGTTACGGCAGCAGGTACGTATTCCGGTGTAACTTCTAACAGCGCAGCTATTACCACTCTAAATTCTGGCTCTAAGCTTGTCAGTGGTTCAATTGTTAATTCCGGCTCTGCGGTTGGCACCAACCTTATATTGGCTTCCGGTATGACACTGAGCGCCGACATGACCTTAGCCGGAACGTCTTCACTTGCCGCCACCACTACGCTGGCCGATGACACTAAGCTTGCGACATCATTTGTTACAGCGGCCACCCTAACCACTGTCGGCAGTATGACCATGGCCGGAACCTCCAGTCTTATCACAGGAAGTACCCTGGCCGACAAGACAACTTTGGCGGCAGTTATTAATACGGCTTCTGTTTTGACGGTTGGCAGCGGCACCATGACCCTGGCCACTGCCTCTTTTATGGCCAGTGGCTCCGCTCTCTATGAAGGTTCCACCATTGGCGGCAATGTAACTTTGGCCAACACCGAAACTGTTGATGCCACGGATATGCTCATGGCCGCTAATTCCACCCTGGCCAGTGGTTCGCTGATCTCGTCTGGCACGGTGCTGACTAATGATGTTGTGGCAAACGATGGCAAAACCTATACCGCCGGCACAACGTTGCTCAGCAACATCACAACCTCCGGCAGCACCACAATTGCCAATGCCATGACTTTGAATAACGGCTCTAAACTGGCAGCCGGCAGTGTCCTTGCCGCTAATGCTGCGGCAACAGACACCTCAACTGCAGGTTCTACCTCGGCGGCGGTTGCTTATCGTCTCTCTGACCTGAATGTTACCACTCAGGACGGGGCGCAAATCGCCATCTCTGTGGCTGACGCGGCCCTGAAATCATTGGATCAGGTTCGTAGTGGTCTTGGTTCTACCCAGAATCAGCTGGTTTCAACTATTTCCAATATCTCGACTACCCAGGTTAACATCTTCTCGGCAGAATCTTCCATCCGGGACGTTGATTTTGCTTCGGAGTCATCAAACTTCTCCAAGATGCGGATTCTGGTTCAGGCAAGTTCATTTGCCATGGCCCAGGCCAACGCCTCCGGCAAAGCGGTCTTGAGTCTGTTACAGG
>CAZSOB010000009.1:0-17926 GCA_964608155.1 uncultured Desulfobulbia bacterium | reverse complement strand
AAAATGGTAAAGGAATTGGAGGGGGTTATCTCCCAATCAATGCTTGCCTGATCATAATTCTCCATACCAAGTTGCCTGAAAATACCCATTTTTCTTTCCCCCTGCTGAAAATTAATTAAGACCATGTCTCGTTAATAAAATAAGACACAGCAACCCGGGAACCTCCACAAAAATTCTGCGGCAAAATCTTTAGGGCTCCATCATTGAACGAATAATGGTAATATATTCTCATACCCCTAACGGGCAGTTAGCCTCACCGCCCGTCCATGCTGATATTGTAAGTTCTTTTGCTGTAAAAGTAAACAGCTATAATAATTATTATCAACTAATCGATAGCTGCTCAGGTAAGCGCAGACTCAGGATGTGCCCGAAATGTGATTGATTAACGGCGGACAGTTGTGCTTAGCCACCGACAGCACCAGAGCGATGCGGCCGTCCGAGCGGCCTCCGGAGAGGTGAAAATGAGAATCAACAACCAACCATTAACCACCAGCACCCAGACCAACAAGACCCCGCAAAAAGTTACCACACAGACCGGAGATCAGGCCGCCCCAAACACGGTACCGGCAAAGCTGACCCCCGGCCAGGTGATAAGCGGCCGGGTAATCTCCCAAACCCCGGACGGCGGGGTGATGGTGCAAACTGACTCCGGCATCTTCAACGCCCGCACCATGACCCCCTTGACTATGGGCCGGATTTCCTTTGAGGTTCTGCCCGACGGCCAGAGCTTAACACCAGTCGGCACCGATAAGGGTGTTTCATCTCTCCTTCGCCTGATCCTGCCCCTATTGGCCAAAACCGACAACCCGTTACCTACTGCTGTTAACCTGCCGGAGGGTGTGAGTTATACCATCGGCCCGGAGCCCGCCCCCCTGAAGTTAACCGTCCAGACGGCCGCCATCAATAAGGGTAAGGCTGGGTTATCAGAGTTCATCAGCACCAGCAGCCCGCTTAAGGCCATGCCGCCTGACATCCTGCTGCTGTCCAGGATTTTAGAGGCCCATGGCCGAATTAACAGCGCTCAGGCAGAAGAATCATCCCCGGCTCACAGGCCGGGATCTAAAAATATAGCAATCCCTGGCCAGCCCCAAAATCCTGCCCCCAATAATTTCTTACTGTTTCCAGTTTTTTTCCAGGGCGGCAATGGCTGGGGTGAATGGTTATTCTCTTTTGAAGGTCAAAATGCCGGGGGCCGTGACAAGGAAGGGGGCTACGGCCTCTCGTTTTATCTGACCATGAGCCGTCTCGGCGATGTCCATCTTGATCTGCGCAGCCAGGGCCAGACCCTGCGGGGAGTTTTCTCGCTCTCCAATGAGGGGGCTGCTGACTTCCTGCGAGCCCGCCTGCAGGAGCTGCAGGAAGTTCTCACCCCTCTCTTTCAACAGACAAATCTACAATGTATAAGCAGAGAGACAAACCTGATGCGCCGCTTAAAAGACGATCTGACAAACAAATCTCCCGCCGGCAGCATGCCCATGGCCCTGTTAGATCTGAAGGTCTAATCTTTTCGCCGCTTACCGCGCAGAGCGGAAACAACCACACTCAACAGGCCGGTGAGAGCGGCTGCCTGGTAGACCCGGCGCAGGGCCTTGATAAAGGCCTCAACATGGACAGGAGAGTAGTCCCGCATATCCAGGCCGTTGGTTAATTGACTGAAAACCTGAGAAAAGGCGATACTGGCCATGCCGACCCCCATAATCATTCCCAAATTACGACCGGTGGCCAGCAAAGCCGCGGCCTTGCCGGTATTCTCCTTTTCTATCCACCTTAATACCGAGGCACTGTTGGGGCTTAAAAATATAGCCTGACCACCGCCGATAAGGGCCAGGGGGAAAATAACCGCTACCCAGTCAGCCGACGGAACAAGGCTTAACAACCAGGCCCCGCAGCTTGCCACCAGCAGGCCAAAGGTACAGAGAACACGGGCCGTAAAGCGCCCGTACAACCAGCCGGACAGAGGGGCCAGACCCATGGCAGCCACGGGAACAGACATCATAATCAAGCCGATTTGAATCTTGGGCAGATTGAGAACCCGGTCAAGATAAAAGGGGGTAATAATCAACACCGCGAAGAGCTGCATGAAGGAGAGCACGGCGCACAGCAGAGCACTGGACATATAACGCCTGACCAGCAGCCCTGGGGTCAGAAGCGGCAGCGGACTGCTGGTCTCCAGCCTGATAAAACAAATCAGGGCCAGAAGAACAATGAAAATTAAGCCAATTAACACGGTCAGTGAGCAAGTTGGCGAGGCCGCGTAGGTGATAGTCAGCGAGGCAGTGATCAATAATATTATCCAGGCCAGGGCCGGAGACCAGGACAACAACAGCCTGCCGCTGCGGGGCCTCTGGCGGGGTAAATAACGCCAGGCCGCGAAAAACAGCAACAGGCCAACGGGAAAGGTCAGCATAAACATGGCCCGCCAGGAGGCAAACTGCAAGGCGATACCAGCCACAAGAGGGCCGGTCATCAGCCCCAGAGACACCGAGGTACCGATAAGCCCCAGGGCTCGGCCCAGTTCATGCGGCGGGAAGGTCTCTTTAATGATCGCCGGGCCGGTGGACATCATCATGGCGGCTCCAAGTCCCTGTAACAAACGGGCCATAATCAGAAAATAAAAATCCGGTGACCAGGCGCAGGCCAAAGAGCCCAGGGCAAAAACCGACAGCCCCAGGGGATAGACCATTCGCCGCCCCAGACGGTCGGAGAGATTGCCCCAGATTAACAGGGTTGAGCTTATGACAAGAAGATAGATCAGGGAGACCCATTCCGTATTTTTCAGGGGGCTGCCGAAATCGCTCATGATTGCCGGTAAAGCCAGGTTGACCATGGAACTGTCCATGGTAGCCATAAAGACCCCGCCCGCGACTATGGTAAAAATTTGCCATTTATAAACGCATTTATCAGAGGTTAGCGGCTTTTGATTGACAGATTGAAGCATTCAGGTATAAATGGTATATTATTTTTTAATGGTTATATTATGGAGGTAAAAGCTTACTCTTGAGCAGCGTCTCCTGTTATAAACCAATTTAATGAGGAATATCATGAAATTTATCACTATAATAATCGCGGCAATTATTCTCGGAACCTTTTCTGTTACTCCTCCGGCCCAAGCCACTACCAAGGTACCTGAATTTTCACTCACGGCCTTAAACGGTTCAGCCAAGACTATTGACATTAAAGACTTCCGGGGCAAGGTAGTGCTGGTGGTATTCTGGGCTACCTGGTGCCAGCCATGTATGCATGAGGTTCCCTCTCTTATCAGCCTCCAGAAGGAATTTTCTCCCAAAGGTTTTTCCGTTATCGGGCTGTCGGTGGATCAGGACGGCACCGAGGCCGTCAACCGGGTTATCAGCAAGACCGGCATGAACTATCCCGTGGGTATGGCCACCGCCAAAATAACCCATGACTTTGGCGGCATCATCGGCATCCCCACCGCCTTTATGATAGACCGCAACGGTAATGTGGTAAAACGCTATACCGGCTGGACCAGTCATGAAATCATCGCTCGTGACCTGAAACAGATCTTGAAATAGTTATATTTTATCCAACTTTGTGGGATAGCGGGTGGTTTTTTTATTGACATGATTCCCTGTTATGTACTAACTTAATTTCGTCATTTTATGATTTACTTTTATTATTGATTATTTGTAACTATTCAGCGTGATGTCTAAAAGTAACAATAATCGCCGGCCTGTAACTGTTCAGCAGTGCTCCATCTCGGAGTCTACGCTTATTTTTAATAAGATGAAATTCATTCTTGCCCTTATTTTATTCTCTATAATATTTTCAGGAACGCCGGTTCTTGCCGCCACGGTAAGCTGTGAGGTGCAGGCGGTGCGGGGAGATGTTATTATCTTAAAAAACTGTAATGAGAAACGGGCTGAAGGATTCAGACCTGGCGACAAGGTCAAGATAAAGCTGCAAAAGCCCAAAAGGTAGATTGTTTCGTTGTAACTATTCAGCATGATACCTAAAAGCAACAATAATCACCGGACTATAACTGTTCAGAAGTGCCTCAGGTTCGGAGTCTGCGCTTACCTGTTCTTTTTTGACTTTGAAGCATACTTTGATATGCGAGAAGGCAAAGATGGGGTGCTGCTGAATAGTTACGTTTATAACAAGTAATTATTTAAGCTGTCACAGTGTTTTTTTATCATTAACTAACTGTAAAGGAGAGTAAAATGAACAAGAAAATTTTAACATTGGTTCTGGCAATGGCATTCACCGCTACCTCTGCGGTTGTTGCTTATTCCTTCACCTGCGAGGTTTCCGCCGTTAACGGCACCTCTGTAACCCTGAAATGCAGTGAGCATAATGCCAAGAAGCTGGAAGTAGGCAAGAAAGTTAAGGTAAGCCCCAAACGGATGAGAAGGGCTGTTGAAGGCTGTTAATTAGCCCTCCAGGCGTTTTACCGCTTAAAAAAGCTGTTCAATCACTGTGATTGAACAGCTTTTTTTGTTCATAGCCCGAGACTGAAGGCTGAAACTCCACGTCCCACACCCCAAAGTACAGGTATTTATAAAATGAAAATTGACCTGCCTGATAAAGAGGCAAAGATCTTACGCCGTATCCGCCGCAATTATAAAGTTGACTTTGCCCCTTTAAAAATCAGGGACATAAATTTACAGTTATTACAGGTACAGGATCTGGAGGATATTCTCCAGGGCCGTGATCCCTTCGCCAATATAGCCGATTTCCCCTTCTGGATTAAACTCTGGGAAGCGGCCATAATTCTGGCTGAAGTCGCAGTGTCCCTTAATCCGGCCCAGGCCGGGCCCCGGCTGCTGGAGTTGGGAGCCGGGCTTGGCGCCCCTGGTCTGGCGGCCGCGGCCCATGGTTTTGAGGTTACCTTGAGCGATTACGAAACCATAATTATGGACTTTCAGCGGGTAAGCGCCGCCGTTAGCCACGTGAAACCGGCCTTTGCCGCCCTTGACTGGACCAAACCCGCTAAGTTAGAGCCTTTTGACACCATAATCGGGGCAGAAATCCTTTTCCGGGAAGATCTCCTTGACCCCCTGCTTAAGACCTTTAAAAAATTATTAAAACCTAACGGCTCAATTTATCTGGCCCATGACCTGCGGCGCCAGACCCTTTATAAATTCTTAGCCAGGGCCGGAGATGACTATAAAATAATGACCAAGAAAATTGATCTGGACTCGGAGGAGGGCAAGACCACAGTCATGCTGAACTGTCTGCGGCTTAAATAACAGAGGGAACAGAGGTGCTAACGGTTGAAGACCGCGGGCTTTTCACCATTGCAAATTGAGATAACAGATCAAGGCCCTGTCTGAAAACAAGAGGTTACACCTTTAACTTGGAGCAAGCACCGCCGTAGGGGGCGTATTGCCATGCGCCCTGAACTTGATATACAGGGAATTATTTGGAGAAGATCATGCCGGTTTATGAATATGAACATGAAGGCGAGGGCTGCACCCTGGGCAGAATTTTTGAACTGACTCAGTCTATGTACAGCGCCAAGTTCAGCAAATGCCCGCAATGCGGCGCCCCGGTCAAACGTCTTATCTCACTCGTTGGCATCAGCACCCCCAAGGGAAACAGCGCCCTGAAGAATATGGGTTTCACCAAACTGGTGCGGCGCGATAAAGGTGTCTATGAAAATGTTACCGCCACCGGCAATGAGGCAAAAATCTGGGATGCCAGCAAACCGGAAACCATGCCTGATTTAAAGGGAAAAATTCGTGATTGACTGGAACGAGATGTGGCAGGAGGTTAGACGCCGCAAAACCTGGCAGCGCAAAACATCCGAAGACTGGGATAAACGGGCGGCGGGTTTTGCCAGGCGTCATAAAGATTCGGTGTATGTTAAAGAATTTCTTAAAAGACTCCCCCTCTTCCCCGCCATGAGCGTCCTCGACATGGGTTGCGGGCCCGGCATTCTCACCATTCCTCTCGCCCGCAAGGTTAAAGAGGTAACGGCGGTGGATTTTTCATCTGAGATGCTGGCCACTCTTGCAGAGCGGGCCGCCGGGGAAGGCCTTGAGAATATAACCACCCGGCAAGGGGCCTGGGAGGATGACTGGCAGCCCCTGGGACTGAGGCAGTATGACCTGATAATCGCCTCCCGCTCCCTGGCCGTTGACGATTTAAAAGGCGCCCTTGAAAAGCTGCGGCGGGCGGCCCGCGGCTGGATATTTATCGGCGACCGGGTGGGCAGCGGCCCCTTTGATCCCGCCATGTTTGCCGCCATTGGACGCCCTTTCCATCCAGGGCCGGATTATATCTATACCATCAACATTCTTTATCAAATGGGAATTCACGCCCGGCTTGATTTTATTGACCTGCCGCCCGGCCGCAGTTATAAAACGAAGGATGAGGCAATCAGCTCCTGGGCCTGGATGTTCCACGATTTAACGGCGGCAGAAAATGACAAACTTAAACGCCACCTCACTGAACGTCTCGGCAAAAATGAGGCTGGACTCTGGCATTTACGGGACGAGCTCTGCCCTTCCTGGGCGATAATTTCCTGGCAGGAAAAACACGATTAAAAATTAAATCATGCGAATCGTTATTATAGGAGCCGGAGCGGTTGGTTATCATCTGAGCGCCAAATTTTCCGACGAAGGACATGACGTTGTCCTCGTTGACCGGGAGGCCGCTAAATTAAACCGTCTGGAGCGGGAGCTTAATGTTCTCCCCGTCTGCGGCAGCGGGGCCTCTATCAAGGTGCTGGAGGAGGCCGGTATTGAGCGTGCCGATCTCCTGGTAGCCGTCACCAATAGCGACGAAGTTAATCTGGTGGCCTGCATTATCTCCCGAAATTACAGGATCAAGACCCGTATTGCCAGGGTGCGTAATGAGGACTTTTATTCCCAGAACACCGCCCTGAATGAAAAGGCCCTGGGGATTGATCTCCTCATCAGCCCTGACCGGGCCATTGGTGATGAGATCCTGCGCCTTTCCACCCTCTCAGGGGCCTTTGAATCAGCGGAATTCGCCCACGGCCAGGTCATACTCCTCGGCTACACGGTGGCGGCGGGAAACTCCAATATCGGCAAATCGCTTTTGGAGCTGCAAGGCATAATGGGGGTTATTGTCGCTATTATCCGCCAGGAAAAGACCATAATTCCCAGGGGCAGCGACATCATTCAGTCCGAAGACCGGATCTACATGGTAGCCCGCAAGAGCGATATGTCATCCACCAGCGGCCTGGTGCATCTCATGAGCCATGAACCGAAGCAAATATTCATTATTGGCGGCGGCGCCATTGGTTTCATGGTGGCCCGCCAGATGGAGCAGAAAAAGAAGGTAAACGTGCGGCTAATTGAACAGGATACCGGACGCTGCGAATTCCTGACCGAAAATCTTAATAATACCACGGTATTAAACGTTGACGGCTTAGACACCCACAGCCTTCTTGATGAGGGGCTGGATCAAGCAGATCTCGTCATCGCCGTCACCAACAGCGATGAGACCAACCTTCTCGCCAGTCTGCTGGCCAAACATCATGGGGCCGGTAAATGTATAACCCGCATCTCCCGCCCCGACTTTGTCCCTCTGCTCGCCAAGCTGGGCATTGATGTGGCCCTGAGTCCGCGGCAGGTAGCGGCTAATATGATTTTACGCTTTGTGCGCACCGGCGGTACCATTGTCTCCGCCGCCTCGCTGCTCGGCAGTGACGCCGAGGTGGTGGAATTAAAGGTACCCGACACGGATAAATTCAAACACGCCACCCTTCAGAGCTTAAATTTCCCTAAAGGCGCGGTATTAGGGGCCGTGGTGAGGAACAAAAAGCATCGGGTTATAATTCCCATCGGTACGACCAGGCTGCGGCCTGGCGACAATCTGGTGATTTTCGCCCTCCGTGAGGCGGTGCAGGAGATCGCTGATTTTTTCGCCCCCTGAAATTATGCGGACAGACGGCGTCTTAAATATTCTCGGCAAATTATTACTGCTCATCTCCCTCTTTATTCTGCTGCCCATACCGGTGAGCCTCATCTACGATGACGGTATGACTAAAGCCTTTCTGACCAGCGCCCTCATCGGCGCCCTCATGGGCGGGGTTCTGATTACCCTTTTCCCGCCCAATCCCGAACTCGGCTATCGGGACGGCTTCGCGGTGGCCACCTTCAGCTGGCTGGGGCTCGCCTTTCTCGGCGCCCTGCCCTTTTTTTTCAGCGGCAGGTTCCCTTCATTTATTGACTGCTATTTTGAATCCATGTCCGGCTTTACCACCACCGGCTCCACCATCTTGAGCAATATGGAGATTCTGCCCAAGAGCATGCTCTTCTGGCGGGCTCTGACCCATTGGATCGGCGGTATGGGAATTATTGTTCTGTCTCTCGCCGTGCTGCCCCTCCTCGGAATTGGCGGTATGCAGCTCTTCCAGGCCGAGATGCCCGGCCCCACAAAAGATCGACTGGCCCCCCGAATGCAGGATACGGCCCGCATCCTCTGGGGGGTATATGTCCTGCTTACCTTTATAGAGATTATCCTCCTCATGCTGGGCGGCATGGATCTCTTTGACGCCGCCTGCCACGCCTTCGCCTCCCTGGCCACCGGTGGTTTCTCGACCTATACCGCCAGTGTCAGCGAGTTTAATTCCCCCTATATCGAGAGCGTTATAATCTTCTTCATGTTTGTGGCCGGAACCAATTTTACCCTCCATTATCACGCCCTCCACGGCCGCTGGCGGGTCTATTGGCAGAGTGAGGAATTCCGTTTCTACCTCACTCTGGTGGCGGTATCATCCCTGATTATTGTCCTTGCCAATCAAGGCCGCATATATCAATCATGGCTCACCAATATCCGGGATGCCGTCTTCCAGGTGGTGTCGATTATTACCACCACCGGTTTTGGCACGGCTGACTTTGATAAATGGCCGGCCCTCTGCAAAATTCTGCTGGTAGCCCTGATGTTCATCGGCGGCTGTGCCGGTTCCACCGGCGGCGGCATTAAGGTGGTGCGCCTGCTCCTCTTTCTCAAATACGCCCGTCTCCAACTCCGCAAGCTGGTGCATCCCAACGAGGTGAATACCATTAAAATGGGTAATATCAAGGTGCCGCAGGAGGTCATGCTGGGGGTTTTAGGCTTTCTGGCGATTTATATTGTTTTCTGCGGCCTGGCCTGTATGGCGGTTACCGCTCAGGGGGTGGATATGGTCACCGGAGTGACGGCCGTCATCGCCACCCTTAATAACATAGGCCCCGGACTGAACGCGGTGGGGCCCGCCCAGAATTTTGGCGCGCTGCCCGCCCTTGCCAAGGTAATATTAATTATCTGCATGCTGGCCGGCCGCCTGGAACTTTATACGGTAGTGGTCTTATTGACCCCGGACTTCTGGAAGATGGCGAGAAGACCGAAATTCAGAAAATTTAAACGATTATCATTGAGCAGATGAATTATGAATATGATCTAATTGTGGTGGGCGCCGGTCATGCCGGCTGTGAGGCGGCCCTCGCTGCCGCTCGTATGGGCTGTAAAACCATGGTGGCAATTATTAACGCCGACGGTATCGGCGCCATGTCCTGCAATCCGGCCATCGGCGGCCTGGCCAAGGGCCATCTCGTCAAGGAGATTGATGCCTTAGGCGGTGAAATGGCCAGAAATATTGACGCCACCGCCATTCAATTCCGGCAGCTCAACACCCGTAAGGGCCCGGCGGTCTGGTCTTCCCGCGCCCAGGCCGACCGCCTCCTCTACCGCCTGCGGATGAAAAAGGTCCTGGAGAACCAGCCCGGCCTGGAGATTCGGCAGACAGTAGTAGACGGCCTGCTCCTTAATAACGACCGCATAGGCGGGGTCATCACCTCCCTTGGCGAAGAAATTACGGCCCGCAGCGTGGTTATTGTTACCGGCACCTTTATGAACGGACTCATTCATATCGGTTTGAAGAATTTCCCCGCCGGCCGTCTCGGAGACGCCCCCTCCCTGCGCCTGCCGGAACACCTGCGGGCGCTTGGTTTCAACATGGGCCGCATGAAGACCGGCACCACCCCCCGCTTAGACGGCAAAAGCATTGACTTCAGCGAATTGACCCCGCAGTACAGCGATGATCCGCCCCGCATGTTTTCCTTCACCAGCAAAGGCACGCCGCCACTGCCCCAGCGCCCCTGCTATATTACCCATACCAACGAAGAGACCCACGCGATTATCCGCCGCGGCCTGGATCGCTCACCCATGTTCACCGGCGTTATAGAGGGGGTTGGGGCCCGCTATTGTCCATCCATTGAGGACAAGGTGGCCCGCTTTCCCGACAAGACACGGCACCAGATATTTCTCGAGCCGGAGGGCCTGGAGACGGTGGAAATCTATCCCAACGGTGTCCCCACCAGTCTGCCCCTTGATATCCAGCGCGACATGCTGCACAGTATCAAGGGCCTGGAAGAGGTTAAGATAATCCGGCCCGGCTACGCCATTGAGTATGATTATGTCGATCCTCTGGAACTGAAACCCTCTCTTGAGACCAAGCGCCTTGGCGGTCTCTTTCTGGCCGGGCAGATCAACGGCACCTCCGGCTACGAGGAGGCGGCGGCCCAGGGACTCATGGCCGGTATTAACGCGGTGAAATACTGCCGGGGCGAGGAGCCCTTGGTTCTGGATCGCTCCCAGGCCTATATCGGGGTCTTAATTGATGATCTGGTCACCCTGGGCACCAAGGAGCCTTACCGGCTGTTCACCTCCAGGGCCGAATACCGTCTTCTGCTGCGGGAGGACAACGCCGATCTGCGGCTGCGGGATATCGGCCGTTCCCTAAGGCTGATTGATGACGAGACCTACAGGGCTTTCTGCCGGAAGCGGGACGAGATAGCCGAAAATATGACCTGGCTGCGCAAAACCAATCTAAGACCGACAGCAAAGGTAAATGAGGGGCTGGCGGCCCAGGGCAGCTCGGCATTGCGGGAGCCGGCCCCCCTGGTTGATCTCCTGCGGCGGCCGGAAATCAACCTTGCCAGCCTCATAGAACTGAGCGGGGAACAAAATCATGCAATAAGCCCCCAGGCCGCCCGGGAACTTGAACTGCAGATCAAATACCACGGCTATATTCAGCGTCAGAATGAACAGGTGGCGAATTTCAGGAAATTTGAAAAGTCCCTGCTGCCAGCTGATCTGGATTATACCGCCTTTCATGGCTTATCCAATGAGGTTGTGGAAAAGCTCCAGGCCATAAGACCCCGCTCCCTGGGCCAGGCCTCCAGGATTTCCGGTATAACTCCGGCGGCTGTTGCCATTTTGCAGGTTCATCTGAAACAACAAGGCCTGCTTTAAACATTGAGGGTAAAACTCCAAAGCAACATTTGGCCTGTTCAGCAAAATTTAATCTGTTTCCCGGCAATGAAATCACCAACTGACGTAATTAGGGACAATTTACAGCCATTAAGTAAATATCAGCCCTCAGAAAAACCATTGATCGACCCCATAAAAGGCACTAACTTATGACCACAACAAAGGTTTAAAAATCATTATAAAATAAAATTAAAAACATCAGGATATCGTCTTGTTTACGAAGTAATTGAAAATGAGATTTGTGTGCTTGTCATTGCGATTGGCAAAAGAGGGCGGATGGAGGATGCATTATGTCTGATTTAAAAATTATAAACGATGAAGATCTCAGTCAAATATTAACCGATACCCGGCGTATCGCGGTGGTGGGAATGTCTCCCAAACCCAGCCGCCCCAGCAGTCAGGTGGCCGCCTATCTCATAGCCGCCGGTTTTGAGGTGATTCCGGTGAATCCCGGCCAGACCACAATTATGGGGCTTAAATGTTATCCTGATCTGGAGAGTATTCCCGGCCGGGTGGATATTGTTGATGTCTTCCGGCGGGCCGCCGAGGTTCCGGCCATTGTTGACAGCACTCTGAGGATCAAGGCCAAAGTCCTGTGGCTGCAACTGGGGGTAATCCACGCCGAAGCAGCCCTCCGGGCCCAGGCCGCCGGACTCACCGTAATTATGGATCGCTGCCTGAAGGTGGAGCATCAGCGTCTTCAGGATTCAGGCCTTTTGTAAAAGCAGACGACGCAGAATATCCAGGCCGGTCTGGGCGGCAATGGCCTGAATCTGCGCTCTGGTACCGGAAAATTGATGGAGATAATGATGGTTTTCACCCCGGTAATCACTGCCGAAATAGACTGTGCCCACGGGCTTTTCTTCACTGCCGCCATCCGGGCCGGCAATACCGGTCACTGCAAGCGCTGCATCGGCCCCGCTTAATTCCCGCATACCGCGAGCCATCTCCATAGCCGTTTCAGCACTTACCGCCCCGTATCTCTCCAGGGTCTGCGGGCTGACCCGCAGAATATCTATCTTCAATTGATTACTGTAGGCAACAACCCCGCCGAGAAAATAAGCGGAGCTGCCGGGAACAGTGGTAATATGGTGCGCTATAAGGCCGCCGGTACAGGATTCGGCCACCACCGCCGTCTTCCCCTCGCGGCGCAGCAAGGCGCCAACACAGTCGGCCATGGTTTCGTCATCAAAGCCGTAAATATATTCACCGAGAGCCCGCTTTATGCGTTTGTCAAAGACCTGCAGAAGGGCCTCACTCTCGGCAGCACCGGCTCCCAGGGCGGTGAGGCTTAAATGCACCTCCGGGAAAACGGGGTAATAGCCAATCCTGACCATGGAGTTGTCACCCTCGAGATGCCGTACCCGCTCGTTAACCTCGGTCTCCGGCAGCCCGAAAACCCGATACAGGCGCTGCCGCACCTGACGATGCTGCCGTCCAGGCCATTTGCGCAGCCGGGGCAGGACATAGTTCTTCAATAATTCCTGCATTTCGCGGGGCACACCAGGCAGAAAAAATATGGGTTTTTCTTCATGCACCAGGACATATCCAGCCATATTGCCCTTGGGATTTAAGGCCTCGGCTCCGGCCGGCAGCCAGGCCAGTTTTTCGAGATGAATTCCCTTGGGCGGCGTTTTACCCTGGCAGCGGGAAGTCGCATTGCGTTTTATCTGGGCCAGGATTTCCGGATGAAAGGTAACCGGCCGTTCCAGCACCCTAGCCACGGCCTCGGTGGTAAGGTCATCGGTAGTTGGCCCCAGCCCGCCGGTAACGATGACAAAATCCGCCCGGTTTAATGCCTTTTTAAGGGCTGAGCCAATCAATTCCGGTGAATCACCTATGGTGGCCATGGCCACTATTTCATGCCCCATGGCAAAGAGGTGGTAGGCGGCAAAATTGCTGGTCTGGTTCAAAATCCGTCCCGAGGTCAATTCATCCCCGATGGCAATAATTTCTCCAATCATCTGTTAAGCCCTTTTTCTTGTATTGTAACTTTTCCAGCGGTACGACAAAGATCGTATGCGAGAGTGGAGGTAAATCAGAACTAAAGGAACTGATTTTATTTTTCCGGCTTCCGATTCGAGGATAGAATGATTTTCGCAAATAAACGCGAAAAAAATTCATCCCCCTTGGCACAGGGGAAAAAATCAATCTGTTTCCCGGCATAAAACCATCCAGGATTTATATACCTGTTTTCGTGTTTATCAGGCAATAACGCCAAAAACATCCTCCCCCCGTACCTCACGCGCCTCAACCTCAACCATGGTGCTGGCCGCGGCGGCCGGGGCCTTGAAATAAATCGGCACATAATTCTCGCTGAAGCCCTTCATTAACTTGAATCGATTACCAGCGTTCTCGGCCAGCACCCTGTGGGTACGGCCCAGCTGCCGCCGATAAAATTCAATCCGCTTTTCCCGGCCCAGGGCGCGCAGTATGGCCGCCCGTTCCTGCTTTACAGCCGCCGGAACCTGATCCGGCATTTCGGCAGCGGGAGTACCGGGCCGCCGGGAATAGGGAAAGACGTGCAGATAGGTAATGGGTAAATCAGCGATTAATTCACAGGTGTGACGAAACATATCCTCGTCTTCACCGGGAAATCCCACCACCGTATCCAGGCCAATTGCCGCCTCCGGCATGAGACGCTGAATATTTTCTACCACATGCCGAAAATCTTCCACCGTGTAACGCCGCCGCATCCGGCGCAGAATCCATGGATCGCCACTCTGCAGGGGCAGATGAAAATGGGGCATAAAGCGGCGGGAAGAGGCGAGGAATTCCAATAATTCATCGTCCAGCTCACCGGGCTCAAGGGAGCTGATGCGGTAGTGCAGATCATGATCCGCGGCCTCAAGCTCCCGCACCAGCTCGGTAAAGGAAGAGGCGGGCCGCAAATCCCGGCCGTAATGACCGACATGAATGCCAGTGATAACCAGTTCCCGATAACCCTCCCCGGCAAACACCGCGGTCTGCCGGAGAACCTCGGGTAGCGGCAGGCTGCGTACCCGGCCTCTGGTATAGGGAACGATGCAGTAGGTACAAAAATTATTACACCCGTCCTCCACCTTCAAATAGGCCCTGGCACGGCCGGCAAAGCGGCGCACCGGCAGGCGGCATATCTGGCGCTGAAGGCCAATATCGGGCAGCACATCAGGGCTCTGCCTCTCCCCGCTCAGGGCGATATCAACCAGGAGATGCTTCTGGTCATTACCCACCAGACAGACATTATCACCGGCAATCTCCCGTACCTTGCCGGTCTCCACCTGGGTATAGCAGCCGGTGGCGACAATTCTGGCCTCCGGATTAGCACGCCGGGCCCGGCGGATCATCTGCCGCGACTGGGCCCCGGCCTTGCCGGTAACCGCGCAGCTGTTGATTATGTAGACATCCGCCGCCTGGGAAAACGGTACTATCAACGCCCCTGAGACCCGCAAACGGCTGATAAAGGCGGCGGATTCATATTGATTTACCTTACAGCCCAGAGTGGTAACGGCCACGGTTATCTGCTTTGATTTATTCATCCGCTCTTATTATCCGGCCGCTGCCGATCACCTCGTCATCCTGATATAAAACCGCGAACTGACCGGGGGTAACAGCCCGCTGCGCCTCATTAAATTCTATGAACAGGCCCTTTGCCGCCGCCCTGACCAGGGCCACGGCCCCCTGATGGCGGTATCGTATCTTGACGCTAAACTCCGCCGGCAGCTCCGGGGCCTGACCGGGAAGCCAGTTTATATCGCCCACCATCAGCCGCCGCTGCCATAAATCATCGTCCTTACCGATCACCACCTCATTGGCGGCGGCATTGAGGGCCACGACATAATAGGGCGTCGCGTCCGGGATGCCAAGCCCCCGGCGCTGGCCAATGGTATAGTGCCTGATCCCCCGGTGCCGCCCCTTGCGCTCCCCCTTCAGGGTGACAAAATCACCAGCCGCCGCCGGCGGCAGACAGGCGGCAAAATACTCATTCAAGGAGCGGCCGGCCATAAAACAAACGTCCTGGCTCTCCGTGCCATGGCGGCCCTTGAGACCAAGCTCGGCGGCCATTTTATAGACTTCAGTTTTATTGATGACAGCCAGGGGAAAGAGGGCGTGGGCCAATTGGGGCTGCCGCAGACGACATAGAAAATAAGATTGATCCTTCGTAGCATCCGCCCCCTTTAAGAGCCGAACCGAGTCACCGTTATCACGGCACAGACGGGCGTAATGGCCGGTGGCAAGATAATTCATCCCCTGTCCCAGGGCATAATCCAGCAGGCGGCCGAATTTAATAGTTCGATTACAGACGGCGCAGGGATTAGGGGTAAGGCCCTGCTCATAGGTCTGCTGAAAATAATCCAGCACCTCTTTTTTAAATTCAAGGCTCAGGTCAAGAACGGTAAAGGGGATCTCGAGAAAATCGGCAATTTCCACGGCCCGCCTGGCATTTCGGCCGTCCTTATCACCACCTAAGGTCATAAAGACACCATGTGTCTCAAAACCACGGCGCTTTAAGAGGGCGGCGGTGACCGAGGAATCAACACCGCCGCTCATGGCCGCCATGATTTTGGCCTGCGGTAAAATATTATGAAGGTCTAACAAGGCCGTTATCATTGATAAAATTATGATTAAATAGTAGTAACTGTTTAGCTGCACTCCATCTTTGCCCATTTATAGCTTCTTGAGTAACACAAGTACGCTACGAAGCCATAAATGAACAGGTAAGCGCAGACTCCGAACCTGAAGCACATCTAAGCAGTTACAGCTCAGGGTTTTGGGTAATTTATAGTCACACCTGAACAGTTACAAATAGTAATTATGTAACTTCTCCAGTGGTACAACAAAGATCGTGTGCGAAACTGCTGGTAAATCAAGGACTAAGGGACTGATTTTATTTTTCCGGCTTTCGATTCAGGGACAGACTAATTTCCGCGAAAAAACGCGAAAAAAATTCAGCCCCCCTTGGGGCAGGGGAAAAATTTAATCTGTCTCCCGGCATAAAATCACCAACCATTCTTAATGCAAAACTCTAACCGGACACCACTTTTGCAGAAGTTGGGTAGTGTCCGTCCAGAAATGAGGATTTTTGTTCGAGATCAAGGCATACGAAGAAAATTTCCTCCGGCATATAGTTGATATTCCGAGGAAAATTTTCTGAGCATAACGCAGATATCGGGCAAAAAGACCATTTCTGGGCAGACACTAAGTAATTATGCGATATCTCAAAGCAGACGGCCCAAGATCAAAAAATTAATATACATATAATCCATGGAAAATTCATATAAATTTATCATCATTCACCAGAGCCCGGCTTATCGGCCCATAAAAAATTATGCCGTCTGATAATACCACTTCCCGGCCACCGGAACTTTTGGCTCCAGCCGGCAGTCTTGATAAATTAAAGATTGCCATTCATTACGGGGCCGATGCCGTATATATGGGCGGCGCGACCTACGGCCTCAGGGCTCATGCCGTTCTAAAGGTGGAGGAGATCGCGGCGGCGGTGAACTATGCCCACGAGCGGGGGGTGCGGGTCTTTATAACAATAAATATAATGGCCCATAATCGTGATCTTCGCGGCCTGCGAGATTATCTTTTCCGCCTGCGGGATCTGCGGGTGGACGGGCTGATTATCTCCGATCCGGGGATCTTCGCTCTGGCCCGAAAATGGGTGCCGGAGATAAATATTCATATCAGCACCCAGGCCAATATTACCAATTCAGCCAGCGCCGGTTTCTGGCAGGAGCAGGGAGCCGGCCGGGTCAACCTGGCCCGGGAATTAACCCTGGCCGAGATCAAGGAAATAAGGCAAAATACAAGTCTCAAGCTGGAGGTCTTTGTCCACGGCGCTCTCTGTATTTCTTATTCCGGCCGCTGTTCATTGAGCCTGTATATGACGGGCCGGGATGCCAATCATGGCAACTGCGCCCACCCCTGTCGTTACCGCTATACACTGGAAGAAGAAAAACGACCGGGCCAGTACTTCCCGGTGGAGGAAGACGGCCACGGCACCTATATTTTCAACAGCCGGGATTTATGCCTCTTGAATCGTCTGCCGGAACTAATAGCGGCAGGGGTGGACAGCATCAAAATTGAGGGCCGGATGAAGAGCGTATATTACGTGGGGGCGGTGATCCGTCTCTATCGGGCGGCCCTGGATTATATAGCCGCCCAGCCAGAGACAGCCGATCCGACCGCCATCACCCTGCCAACGGCCATGGGCGAGGAATTAAGCAAAATAGGCTCCCGGGGCTACACGGAGAATTTTTTTGACGGGCCGCCACAACAGCGGGATATGCTCTACAGCGGTATTAAATACGCCCAGACCCACGCCCCGGTGGGGCTGGTACGGCAGGTGGAAGGCCGGATATTGATTGAGGTCAGGAACCAGATAATGCCCGGCGACTGGATAGAGTACCTGGAACCAGGATTTAAAGAGCAGCAGGCCCAAATTATCCGGATTAACAATGACAAAGGAGAGATGAAGAAGGCCAATCCCGGCAATATGGTGGAACTGCAAACCGAGCCGCCCATTGCAGGCTGGCAGGTTAACGGTCTCCTGCGCCGCAAACAGCCGGAAAAAGAGACCGGCCGAAATAATTAAAGGGCTGCCGGAAAACCGACAGCCCTTTAATTTATAAACATCACTGGTCGGGGCGAGAAGATTCGAACTTCCGACCTCCTGCTCCCAAGGCAGGCGCGC
>CAZSOB010000008.1:0-19604 GCA_964608155.1 uncultured Desulfobulbia bacterium | reverse complement strand
TGGCGGAACAGGTGGGTATTGCCATCTCCAATGCCCGTATGTTCAAGGTAATGGAGAATCAGGTTGATTTCATGAAAGAGGTTCAGACCCTGACCCGGCTCGTACACTCAACTCTTGATTTAGATACCGTATTGCACACCTTTGTTGAACGGGTTTCCCAATCCATTGGTACAAAGGCCTGTACTATTAGTTTGCGGGCCTCCCGGAATAACCATCTGGAGTTGGTTGCCGCTTACGGAGTATCCGCGCGTTATCTTGCCGAGGGCCATATCGAGACGGAAGATAATATAGTTGTTCTGCCGGAGGAGCCCCTGGCCGTTTATGACGTGGCGGCTGACGACCGGATTAGTCATAAGCGGTATATGGTGGAGGAAGGCATTAAATCTTTGCTGGCTGTGCCGGTTAAGGTCGGGGAAGAGGTGATCGGCGTTCTGCGGATTCTCTCGGACGAATATCATTGTTTTACCAGTTCTGAGGTCAATTTTGCCGTAACTGTTTCTGAAGCCGGGGGAACGGCCATTCAGAATGCCAGAAACTATCAAAAAATAAATCTGCTGTTCAATCAGATTGAGGAGAATGAGCGTTTTTTAAGTGATATTTTAGACTGTATTCGGCCGCAGCTCTTAGTGGTTGACCGTAATAAACACGTTGTCCTGGCCAACCGTATTGTTTTGCAGCAGCTTGGCAAGAGCGAAAGTGAGGTCTTGGGGATGGAATATAGCGAACTCTGTCCTTCGGATGGCGTTGGGGGTATCTGCCCTGTTGAGCAGGCTTTAGAGACTGGGACAAATGCGGTTTATGTGCATGAAGTAACCCTTGCCGATGGAGAGCATTGGTTTGAAAGAAGCGCCTCACCCATGTTTGATAAGGATGGGCAGGTGAAATTTGTCATCGAAATTATCCGTGATATTACCAGTCAGCAGCGGCATGAAGAAGAGAAGATGGAATTGGTCAAATTACAGGGGGTCGTGGAAATGGCCGGAACAGCGGCTCACGAGATTAATTCGCCGTTATTTGCCGCCCTGGGTACGGCGCAATTGTTGGAGGAGGATTTGGGGGATGAGGATTCAGAAAATATGGCAACCATTATTCGTAATCTTAAAGCAATCAAGGCCCTTACCCGGAAAATGACCCGGATGACCGGTTTTAAAAGCTGTGATTATATAGGCGGGGCTAGAATTGTGGAGATGAAGGATTAATTTTTTTCATCAACACTTGCGGAGATGAAATCAATTGTAGGCCAGGCCGGGCTAAAGGAGGTGTAACAGAAAAAACTGCATTTACGACCTGAGGAAGAAGGGCCGCCGTTATAAGACGTAATCATGACGGCTTATCTGTAAAAAAAGAGAAATGAGAGGAGATCTGGTATGAGACGAATTTCTATGGTGTCTGGTTTAATAATCGCTTGCTTGTTGCTGGTATATTCCGGCGCGCAGGCAATGGAGGCAAAATTAGGAGCTAAAACAATTACTGCCGGCGGTACAATAAGCATTGAGGGCAAAATAGCCCCCGGCAAGGATCTCTATGTTGTCATAAGCTCTGAGAAGATGTTCAGCTCAGGTAATGCCCTTGGCCCTAAGGAGAAGAAAAGACTGCTCAATGGTAAAAATGGTAAGAACGTCTTTGGTGATACCGCCATTCCGCCAAATTATTATGTAGTTACCAATGTGCCTGATTCATTGGCCACTCCTAAAGTGGTTTGGAAGGGGCAGACGGACGGCATTTTTGCCTTTCCGCCGTTCAAATATAAGGTCAAGGTTAATAAGATTAAAAAATGGGCTGATATCACCTCCAGCATAAAGGGTTTGCTCGGCCCGGTTAAATCGGCCGCCCAATGGAAATTTTTGACCTATACCCATGAAAAGAAATTTGGGATCAATACTGTTTCCAAAGAAAAGCCTCTGGGCGGCGGTAATGCCCGTATGATTATGGCTGGTTATAGTCAGCAGTCAGAGGCCTGGAATAAGGGAGTTTCTCTGACTCTTGATAAGGCGACCGGAAAATTTTCGGTTTCCATGGCCCCATATAAAAATCTGGCCCCTGATACCCGGATGGCAGTATATGTTAACGGCCAAAAGGTGGATACCTTCAAAATCAAAAAATCAGGTTTTTTCTTTAAGACCGCTAATGTCTATATGAGTCCGTTTACGGTCTTTGGCGGAGCCTTTATCATTGGTATACTCTTCGTTATTATGGGGGCTGCCGGTGGTTTGTTCACGGCCGCCTTTCAGATTACCGTACTCGGCACCAAGGGGCCGGTGGGAGTTAATGCCGGTAATACCATCAAGCCTACCAACCTCTTTCTCACCCTTTGTTCTCCAATTACCGGCCTGATGAATTATTTTAAGGAGAAAAGATTTGCCTATCCGGTGGCCATTCCCTTTGCCATTGGCATAGTGACCGGTGCCTTCTTTATTGGGCCGCCGCTCTCCGCTAAATATTTGAATCTGGCCTCTTTTAAATTTTATCTTGGAATTATCTGCTTTTTTATCGGCGTCAAGTTGTTTATAGAATCGCTGCCCGGCTCCATTGCCAAGAAAAAGGCCATGAAGGCCATTGTCCAGAAATTCAATGCCGCGGTTAAGGAGGCTAAGTCCTCTGGTAAGGCAATGGAGATGGGCAAAATAGAATTTGATAAGTTTAACTTCATTAATTTTGATATGCGGTTCTGGGGGGAGACCTTTGTCGCCCGGCCGCTGATGATGCTGGTGGGCGGTATATTCATGGGAATAATTGCCTCGTCATTTGGGGTTGGCGGCGGTTTCATGTTTATGCCCTTTATGACCACCATGGTGGGTTATCCCATGTATCTCGCCGTGCCCATCGCCCTGGCCGGTACCTTTGCCACCTCCACCGGGGCCATTGCCAAATATGTTCTTATGGGTTATCAGCCAGACTGGATTATGGCCGCCCTGATTGCCGCGGGAGCTATGTGCGGCGGGATCGTCGGGCCGAAGATCCAGAAAAAATTGCCTGAAATTTTCCTCAAACGAATGTTGGCCCTGGCGCTTATTATCGTATTTATGAAATACACCAGCTTGCTGCCATTTATGCGCTGAAACCAGCGGGCCGAGCATTATTGGGGCATTAGCTGGTGAAAATAATGCTCGGCTCTTTAATTTTGTCGTGTGTTTGCCCGGTGGAGTAGGGAAGAAATTGATCTCCCGATCTATTAGAATAAACAACGGCTGCCCCCCCTTAAGTTTGGGGTGGGAGAGCATTCTGCTTATAACGCAAGGGCTTATATGAAGGAGAAAAAAATGAAAAAATCTGTGTACTCAATGTGCGGGATGTGTACGGTGCGCTGCCCGATTAGAGTTGAGGTGGAAAATAACCGGGTGAGCTGGATTGAAGGCAATCCATATTTGATGGATCACGCCCTCTGCGCCAAAGGCTCGGCCGGGGTGGCGCTGCTTGATGACGATGAACGTCCCAAACAGCCCATGATCCGGGAGGGGGGGCGGGGTGCCGGGCGTTGGCGGCAGGTGAGCTGGCCCACGGCCTATGATTATATCACTGAGAAATTAAAGAAGATCAAGAAGGAGCATGGTCCGGAATCAGTTGTCCTCTCCTCGCGGGGCGGGCCCTGGCAGTCCATGTATAAAACCTTCATTCACGCCTATGGTTCACCCAATTACACCAATCACGACTGTACTTGCGGTCGTAATACCCATCACGCCAGTATGTCGTTAAACGGTGTGGGCCGTAAGGGGTTTGCCTACGACGTTAAGAATACCCGGCATATGGTACTCTTTGGCCGCAATTATTTTGCTTCACTGCAGATCGCTCAGGGTAATCAAGTATTAGATATGTTAGACAAGGGCGGCAGGCTTACCTATGTCGATGTCCGGCAGACCATGACCGGGGTGAAGGCGGATCGTTTTTTTCTGGTTCGTCCAGGGACTGATTACGCCCTGGCCCTCGCGGTGATTCACGAGGTGATAAAGAGGAATATCTATTCCAGGGAATTTATTGATAAATACGTCAGCGGCTTTGACGAATTATGCGCCTTTGCCGAAGAATATACCCCGGCCTGGGCGGCCAAGGAATGTGGCATCAAGGAGAAGGCGATTATGGCCTTCGTTGATGAGCTGGCTGAGGATATGCCCAGGGTTATTTTTCATCCTGGCTGGAATTTGTCCCGCTACAAGGATTCTTTTTACGCAAGTCGTGCCCTGCACATTCTTAATGTCCTGATGGGTAATATCGAAACCGAGGGCGGTCTCTTTATTCCCAAAGGCCCCGGTGATTGCGGGAAAAAGGGGATTCGCAGTCTTGACTGCCCTAAACCCGATATTAAAAGGGGGGACGGCGTGGGCTGGAAATACACCCATTTTGACAAGGGGCCGGGGCTGGCTCACCTCTTTTTTGAGGCCATGCGCAGCGAAGATCCCTATCCCATTAAGGCCTGGATTGCTATGCGGCATGACCCGTTTTGCGGTATGCCCGAACCTCAGCGCCAGAAGCTGCTCTTTGACAAGTGTGATCTCTTAGTCTCCATTGACACTCAATATAGTGAGTTCGGCTGGTACTCAGATGTAATTTTGCCGGAGTCCTGCTATCTGGAGCGTGATAATCCCATCTGCCTGCAGAAGGGCCCCAAACCACGGCTGGCGGTGCGCCGTAAGGCAGTGGAACCTAAATACGATACCAAGCCCGCCTGGGAGATTTTTAAACAATTGGCTGACCGTCTCGATATCAGTGAATACTTCCCTTATAACACCATTGAGGATCTCTATGCCTGGCAGTTGGAGGGCACCGGCTATACCATCAAGGACTTTGAAGAGAAAGGCTTCATTGAGTTATGTGACGAACCAATCCCCCTCTATGATGCCGATAAGCTTAAGAGCCAGTTTAAAACCCCCTCCGGCAAGATAGAAATTATCAGCCAGCGGTTGACTGATGCCGGTCTGCCCTCATTGAAGCCCTATAAAGCGCCGGATAAACCGGCCAGGGGGATGTTCCGCCTAATCTATGGCCGCTCTGCTGTGCATACCCACGGCCATACCATCAACAATCCTCTGCTTGAAGAACTGATGCCCGCCAACACGCTCTGGATCAATAAGCGGGCCGCGGCAAAACTGGGAATAAAGGATGGCGATCTGCTTGACGTAACGGCAAATGATGCCAGTTATTCAGGGACAATACACGCCTATGTGACGGAATTTATTCACCCGGAAGCCGTCTATACCGTGCATGGCTTTGGCCGCCAGATTCCGCTTCAGACCCGGTCTTACCATGCCGGTCTCAGCGATCAAAAATTGATGTCGGGCAAACTGGATGACTGGGATAAGGCCGGCGGCGCCATAAATCTCTGCGAGGCCTTTGTCTTTGTGCAGCGCAGTATGCGTAATCCCAAGAGGAGGATTGAGTTATGAACAAATACATGATCCATCTCAATTCCAAACGCTGTATAGGCTGCCATGCCTGTGAGGTACATTGTAAAATTAATAAAAATCTGCCCGTCGGGCCCATTCTTTGTGAGATCAGTCATAAGCCCCTTAAGTCGGTGAAAGGGGTGCCGAAAACCGAATTCTCCTTTCGTTCCTGCTACCACTGTGATGACCCCTTCTGCGTCCCGGTCTGTCCCGTTGGGGCGATGATTAAACGTGCCGATGGGATTGTCTATGTTGATCAGGAAAACTGTATAGGATGCATGGCTTGCGCCGGGGCCTGCCCGTGGACGATACCGCAGCTTAATCCGAAGACCAACAAGGCGATAAAATGTGATTATTGTTTAGAACGGCTGGATCAGGGCCTGAAACCGGCCTGTGTGACCAAATGCACCACTCACGCCCTGAAATTTCTGCGCTTGACTGAGATATAATAGATGTAACAGTCATGCCCGGTTAGTTAGGTACAACGTAACCATTTAGCTGTACCCAATCCGGAGTATGCGCTTACCCGGAGTCTGCGCTTACCTGAACAAAACAGACCTGTGTTTTTTTGTAACTTTTACCAAACTGGTGGTATTTGGTTAGAGTTTCGCATTAAGGATGGTTGGTGCTTTTATGCTGGGAGACAGATTAAATTTTTCCTCGTCATCAAGGGGACAGAATAATTTTCGCAAAAAACGCGAAAATTATTCTGTCCCCGAATCGATAGCCGGTAAATAAGGTATGGTTGAGCTTAATAATTTTTTAGATAAAATTTATTCCGGGGTTATAATACCGTTCTTTGTAATTGGCGGCCGGGTGCTATATTCTGTTTTTATTCAGCCCATGGTGTATCTTCATTTTCCCGTCTGGCTGCAGGTCTGTGTGCTTGCCGTTCTGGTTTCCTTTTGTTCGTTTGCTCTGCGTTACCTCTTGCGGGTTGATGAAAAAACAAGGCGTTTTAATGAACAATTTTCTCAAAAACGGCAACAGCAACAGGCATTACAGCTCATTACCGACAAGTACAGCCGGGATGCCTTGTACCGTGTTACGGATGAAGAACTTAACACCCAGTATAATTATTTTCTGGCCCATCATTACGCCCGTTATGTCATCATTTATATGCTGCCTATTTTTTTGATTCTTGCCTGGTTAAATCAGGTATATTCCGCCGCCGTCCTTGGTAACCCCTTTGTGATTACAATACCGGTAAATGATTTTGGTATTCAGGGCTTGTCAGTCACCTTCCTCTTTCTGCTCACCTATGTAATCAGCCTGATTATTGGTTTCTGGCTCCGGAGAAAATGGCGGTCTCTGCCGTCCTGACGCCGGATGCCAGTGGCTCCTTCCCGGCGGTCGCACTTGCCGGTTTCTCCAGTTTCGGCCATTTCTCGCATCAATTTCCACTCTCTTCGTAACTATTCAGCCCAACAACCGGGCGTCCCCGGCCTCTATTTTAAAAGTAACAAGTTCAATACGCTTACGGTACTTAGGGGACAGATTTTATTTTTCCAGCTTTCGATTCGGGGACAGAATGATTTTCGCCAAAAAACGCGAAAAAAATTCTGTCCCCTTAGTCTATAGGAAAAATTTAATCTGTCCCCCGGTCTAAAACCATCTGGCAGGCTTAATGCGAAGTAACAAGTTCAATACGTTGCACATTTAGTTACTTGGACGCGTGATGTCTAAAAGTAACAATAATCGCCGGACTGTAACTATTCAGCAGCATAATATGCCGGGTGGTGCGGCTTGTCAGCCATAATGTTCGGGCTGCGGTTGCGCTGGAGGATGATCGTTTGTCTGGTTCATATGCACTATAACTGGTGGTGCATATGAAGCAATGAACCAGCCGGCGTTCTTGGCAGAGTTGAATTGATATTTGTAATTGCTTGAATATAAACGATAGTTTTTGGCATGAGTTGGCACCAGATTTGCTCTTATGTCAGGAGAAAGGGATAAAAGAAGCTGGTAACGCTGATCTGCTTTTCTGGTGAAAGACAGCAGTGTCCGGTTAAAAATTGGTGTAACTATTCAGCGTGATGCCTAAAAGTAACGATAACCCCAGAGCGTAACTGTTCAGCAGTGCTCCAGGTTCGTTCATTTAAGCCTTCGAAGCATACTTTGGTATTCGAGAAGGCCTAAATGGGCGAAGATGGGGTGCTGCTGAATAGTTACAAATTAGTTTGAATATCAATAAGCTCACGGGGCCAAGGAGACTGATGTTGCTTTTTTAGTTTTTATTCGAAGCAGAATGATTTCTACGAAAGGAGAGGAAAATGAAAAAAGGACTTTTAACAGAGTTGGTAGCTGGCATGTTCATTGTTGTGGGCGTGGGAATGGCCAGGAAGATCATTTGCATTTTTTTCATGGTGGCGGGCAGTGGAATGATCTGTACAATGGATGGTCAATGGGCGGCTATATTGTTGAGTATGAACCAGAGGCAAACCCAGTTCCCGAACCGGCCAGCATGCTGCTCTTGAATCTGGAGATAAAATGTGCCAGGCCGCCGAAGGCCAGCCAGTTGCTGATTGTAATAATTAAAAAACTCAGTGAAATAGTTTGTGGATTAAGCAGGCCGAAATGGGAAGGCAGAGCCGTGCTGATGGTGGTGGCGAACCAGCAGAGCATGAAAAAGAAAATTTCTGCCGGCTGGCCCGGCTCGGCCCGCAACAGGGCCAGACAGGCCAGAAGCAGGAAAAGAGAGATAAGGAGCAGATGCGGCCAGGCAATGGATAGAAAGTCCAGGCCGGTAACAGGTATGCGTACAGGGGTGAATGTGACTGATCGCCCCCTGCGGCGTACTGTGATTGTGGATTTCACCTGCTGATGATTCTCGGGAACTGAACCCAGAAGGAGTAAACCAAGAACCTTGGTGTATGGCAGGCCGTTGATCTTCACGATCAGGTCGCCTGGCTGGACGGGGTTGATATGGTTGAGAACCTGGGAAATATAGAGTCCGTGCTGGGTTTTATCCACCCGAAAACCCGGCGTGCCGTACTTGAAGGCGGAGATGGAGAACAGGCATGCCGTCGGTATGGGGACGAGGACTAAAATGATGACCTTGCGGGCGGGCTGCCGGTGTTGTACCTTCCATTGAGTCATGACGTCGATGCTGATTTCCGATGGCATGTCCAGATCTTTCATACTATAAACATAGCATTACAGGGGGATTTTAGCAATGAAGCTGATGAGTCTGGGCAGGAAGACTGGAAATAAATGCTTACCACCAGTGGCGTCCGATTAGAGTTTTGCATTAAGGACGGTTGGTGGTTTTATGCCGGAAGACAGATTCGATTTTTTCCCCGCCTCGAAAGACGGAAAAATAAAATCGGGTCTTGACCGGAGACTGATTTGCCATCACTTTTAGAGAAGCTGCGGAGGATTATATGATTGAATTTATGCGGGCGGCCATCGGCCTGGCCGTAGAAAATATGCGGCAGGGGCAGGGCGGCCCTTTTGGAGCGGTTATTGTCCAGAACGGGGAGATTATAGGCCGGGGGCATAACCTGGTAACCTCCACCAACGATCCCACCGCTCATGCTGAGATTGTCGCCATTCGAGGGGCCTGTACCCGCTTAGGTGATTTCAGGCTTACGGGCTGTGATATTTATATTAACTGTGAACCATGCCCCATGTGTCTTGCGGCCATTTACTGGGCTGATATTGCCCGTATTTATTACGCGGCTGACCGTCAGGATGCGGCTGACAGCGGCTTTGCCGACGCAGAGATATATATGGAGATGGGCCGGGAGCCTGGAGAACGGAGGATTCCGGCGGTGCAGCTTCTGCGGGCCGAGGCCCTGTCCGTCTTCCGTGAATGGCAGATGAAGACGGACAAAATTGATTACTGACCTTTGCCCAAAGATGTATAAACAAATGGCAAATAGTATCAGGCTGTGAGATAATGAGGCAGGTACCGGCGGCGTGGCAAAGATCTGAGCAGTAATATATAAAAGAGGTGGTAATTATGAAAAAACTCGTTATCTCAACAGGCGGGGGTGACGCTCCTGGGCTTAACGCGGTAATATACGCGGTGGTTATGTCGGCCGAATTAAGGGGGTGGGAGGTTTATGGCAGCCGGGGGGGGTATCGGGGTCTGATAGACGCGGAGGATCTGGTGCGGCTAACCCCCCAGGTTGTGACTGATATTACCACCCAGGGCGGTACCATCCTGGGGTCGACCAATAAGGGCAATCCCTTTGCCATGCCGGTGAAAAATCTGGCCGGTGAAATAGAGATCCGCGATATGTCAGACCGGATTATGAAGAATTTTACCCGCATGGGTTTTATGTGCCATATCGCAGTGGGTGGTGACGGTAGTCTTGATATTGCCCGTCGCTTTCAAGAGGAAAAGGGGATGCCGGTAATAGGTGTTCCTAAGACCATTGACAATGATCTCTATGCCACTCAGCTTACCTTTGGCTTTGATACTGCCGTCTCCACTGCTACCGAGGCCCTGGATAAGCTCCATTCCACTGCCAAATCTCATGACCGGGTTATGGTAGTAGAGGTTATGGGCCGGGAGGCAGGCTGGATTGCCCTAAATTCCGGGATTTCCGGCTGTGCCGATATTATTTTGATTCCGGAGATTCCCTTTGACCTTACAAAGATCTGTGAGAAAATTGCCGACAACGACATGCGTGGCAAACATTACGCTATTGTGGTGGTGGCCGAGGGTGCTAAGGCCAAGGATTCCGATGTTGTCTGTCAGAAGGGCAGCTGTGAGGTGGGCAGGCAGGAGGTACTTCTGGGTGGCATTGGCGACTGGGTGGCCCAGCAGATCAGGGAACGGACGGATAAGGATGTCCGATCTCTCGTGCTTGGCCATCTGCAGCGCGGTGGTTCACCAACCACCTTTGACCGCCTGCTCGCTCTACGTTTTGGAGCGGCGGCGGTGCGGATGGCCGAGGCGGGAATGTTCGGCCATATGGTGGCCTTGGTGAATGGCGGTATGCAGAAGGTTACCCTGGAGGAGGCCACCAGAATGCGTAAGTTAGTTGACAAGAATGACGATAAACTACAGACTGCCCGTGAAATTGGCATTTGCATGGGCTGAGGTTCGAGGTTTAAGGGGGCATGAGTTACAGGAAGATTATTTTTACTCCGATTATTATTTTTTTTATTGTCTTGATTTAAGTCAATGTTTCTACTTGTCATCCGCAGTAGATTCAAAATTAAGTTTGATGGTAACTATTCAGTGGTTATTGCTGATTTCGGACATTTCGCTGAATAGTTCCGTTTGATGCTTATTGACCTGTGTCAACGCTTAATAGAGACACAAAAATGCCCGGTTGGATTATTTTAGACCGGGAATAATTAAACATAGAGGAGAAAAAAATGTTTTGTAATCAATGTGAACAAACTGCCAAGGGAATCGCTTGTACCAAGATTGGAGTCTGCGGCAAGGGCCCGTCAACTGCCGCTCTCCAGGATCTGTTGATTCACGCCCTCCAGGGACTAAGTGTCTATGCTGTGGCCGGACGTGCGGCCGGGGTGGTGGATTCTGAGTTGAATCTCTTTGTCTGTGAGGCAGTGTTTTCTACCCTGACCAATGTAAATTTTGATAATGAGCGCTTAATTCCCCTGATAAAAAAGGCGGTTGAACTTCGCGAAACCATGAAGGAGAAGGTAGCCGCGGCCGGCGGTAAGGTGGAGGACAACTCCGCCGCTCTTAGCTTTACTCCGGCTGCCGACAGTGACGGCATGGTGAAGCAGGGCGAAGCTGTTAATTGGCATGCTCAAGGTCAAAAAATAGAGGATGACGATATTCTATCCCTCAAGGAGATTTTGGTTTACGGACTGAAAGGGGTGGCTGCCTACGCTGATCACGCCCGTATCCTGGGGCAGGAAGATGACGCGGTTTACGCCTTTATTGAGGAGGGGCTGGCCGCCACCCTGCGGGACGATATAGGTCTGGAGGACTGGGTGGCTATGGTCTTGAAATGCGGGGCCACTAATCTGCGGGCCATGGAGCTGCTGGATGCCGCTAATACCGGCACCTACGGTCATCCTGAGCCCACCGAGATTTCCCTGGGGGCCAAAAAAGGTAAGGCTATTTTGGTCTCCGGCCATGATTTGAAGGATCTGGAAGATATTTTGAAACAGACTGAGGGCCGGGGTATTAACGTCTATACCCATGGAGAGATGCTGCCCTGTCTCGCCTATCCGGGCCTGAAAAAATACGCCCATCTTCGCGGTCACTACGGCACTGCCTGGCAGAATCAACATAAGGAGTTTGACGAATTCCCCGGTGCAATTGTTATGACTACCAACTGTATCCAGAAACCCAAAGAATCATATATGGCCAACATATTTACCACCGGCCTGGTGGCCTGGCCCGGGGTTGTCAATATCGCGGATAAGGACTTTACTCCGGCTATTGATCGGGCCTTGGAATTACCCGGCTTCAGCGAGGATACCGATAAGGGAACGATTATGGCCGGTTTCGCCAGAAATACCGTTTTATCGGTGGCTGACAAGATTGTGGACGGGGTAAAGAACAAGGACATCAGGCATTTTTTCCTGGTGGCTGGTTGTGACGGTGCCAAACCGGGGCGTAATTATTATACGGAGTTTGTTGAGCAGGTGCCGAAGGATTGTTTTGTCCTTACCTTGGCTTGTGGTAAATTCCGTTTCTTTGATAAGGATCTGGGAACCATCGGCGGGATTCCGCGCCTCCTCGATATTGGCCAGTGTAACGATGCCTACTCGGCTATTCAGATTGCTGTGGCCCTGGCCAAGGCCTTTGACTGCGGGGTAAATGATCTGCCCTTGTCCATGGTACTCTCCTGGTATGAGCAGAAGGCGGTGGCAATTTTGCTTACCCTCTTTCATCTCGGCATTAAGGATATTCGCTTAGGACCCAGTCTGCCGGCCTTTATCAGTCCCAATGTCCTGGATGTGCTGGTTAAAAATTTTGCGGTTAAGCCAATAACCAATCCCACTGATGATATGCAGGCCATGTTGGGATAAATAATTAAGTATCTCGATTAATTGTCTAAAATGCGGCACAGTCCAGCCGGACTGTGCCGCTTATCTTTAAGGAGTAATCAATGCAATGTCCTGGACAAGATAGTCGCTTTTGGGATGGGGCAGCAGTTTTTGAATATAAATGCCCTAAATGCGGGCATATGCTGGAGTTTTTTAAGGACGACAGCAAGCGGCGCTGTAAAAATTGCGGTAATGAGGTTTTTAATCCCCGGATGGATTTTGGTTGTGCCGCATATTGTCCTTACGCGGAACAGTGTCTCGGTCAATTGCCGCCGGAGCTCCTGGCCAAAAAACAGGAAAAGCTCATTAGCGATACCGGCGCCGAAATAAAACGGCGTCTAAGAGAAGATTTTAAGGCCATTGGCCGGGCTGGCCGCGCGACACGGCGGGCGGCTGAACTAACGGCAGAGAATGAGGGCAGTAATAAAGCGGTTATTGTCTTAAGTGTTTATTTTTTGGTACTGGCCGAGGCTACGGCCGGCAGTGCCGCTGAGCTGGGTCAAAGTATTATGACCCATTTTGGGGCTAATGAAGGGCTAAAAAATGAGATCCGTGCCCTACTTGAGCATGAGGGGCCAGCCGGAGAGGAGGACTTGAATCTACGTCTAATTCGTCAGGCCCTGGCAGAGGGATAAGGTGAAATTAATGCCTCATTATTTTGAGGCTGATATTATAGCGGGGCTCATGGTAAAACCCATAGGGCTCCAAACGATGGGAGATGAGATGAAGATAACCAGAAAAATTATTACAATAGACGAAGAGTTATGCGATGGCTGTGGGCAATGTATTGTCGATTGCGCTGAAAGTGCCTTACGGATTGTGGATGGCAAGGCCCGGCTCATCGCCGAGAAATACTGTGACGGACTGGGGGCCTGCCTTGCTAACTGTCCCACTGGTGCCTTACAGATTGTGGAACGGCAGGCCGATGACTTTGACGAGGAAGCGGTTGAGGAATTGGTACGCTCTCAGAAAAAGAGTGGCGGCTGCCCATCGGCCAATTTGCAGAGTTTTCAACCTCAAACCCCCTGCCAGCAAGCTAATCAGCCCGTGGGTATAAGCGGCTCTTCGGCTCTAAGCCATTGGCCGGTGCAGATACGTCTCGTGCCGCCCGATGCCTCATTTCTCCGGAATGCCGATTTGTTAATTGCCGCCGACTGCACCACCATCGCCTATGCCGGATTTCATCAGGACTTGCTGCCAGGGCGGGTGGTTTTGATGGGCTGTCCGAAATTTGATGATGTCGAGGCCTATATCCATAAATTAAGCGAAATATTTGCCAGCGCGGCCATAAAATCAATCACCATTGCCATCATGGAGGTACCCTGCTGTCAGAATATGAAAAATCTCGTTCAGTCCGCCCTAAAGAACGCGAAAGCCCAAATTCCCCTCAAGGTGGCAGTAATCGGGGTAAGGGGCGAAAAGAAAACAGAATAGCCCCCGCTTCCACAACAAAGGCATTCCTGCCCCCAAGCGTAGGGGCGTATGCCGAATAAAGGGCAAAAAAGAAAAACAGGGTGAAGATCCGCATGCCGGGCCAAAACACAGATTTCTTATGGAAATATCACCCTAAAAATTTAAACCTTGGGTGACATTTTTCCAGGTCTTATTTAATTCCCCATCGAATTGCTCAATAAAATCGGGAAGATTTACGTCCAGGAACGGCCGGTGTTTTTCTTGGATTAATATCCAGGCAAATGATTTTATGATATTATCAGCTGTAATATCACTAAATTCAAAGCCATAACCATGATGGGAGGCGAAGAGATCCGCCAAGTGAATCAGGGCAATAATCAGGCTGTGGGAGCGGGCCATATCCGGTGAGTGGTGCAGGCGCATCACATTAAGATAGACCTCCGGCAGACCAAGACTCTCCCCGAGCCAGAATCCAGCCTGACCATGATCAATACCCATATACGATGTTTCGGCCTTCAAAAAATCGCTGGCAATCTCGGAGGATGGATCGGAGATATGGGGATAAACTGCCGGTTCTATTAAATCGAGACCAATAATACCCAAATCATGCGTAAGGCCAGCCAGATATATATCCGCTGGGCTGGAGACGCGGATGGATTCGGCCAACAGCACGGCAATTCTCGCTACCACCACCGAATGACGCCAGAAGCGAGAGGCAACCTTGCGAAAGCCGCTAAAGGCTTTGGGGGAGTCTGGCAAGAAAATTATATCATTGATAGATTCCTGGATATGGCGAATTCCCACGGTAATCATAGCGTGGGGGACAGTACTTACAGGGGCAGTACGCCGGAAAAATGAGGAATTGGCAATCTGTAATATCTTACAGGTCAAAACCGGATCAAGCTGAATATTATCAGCCATCACTCTGGTGTTATCGACCTTGCCGCTTAACATAGGTTCCAGAATGGCGGCAACGGCTGGGTTAAAGGGCAGATCAAGAACGGCGCTCAGGCGCCTCTGCATACGGCTGCGGACTATGCGGTCTTTCTTGGCCGGCAGTTTCGGCAATTCATCATAACCGGCCAGGTTTACGGTTGATTGTCTCTCCTGGCGCTTCTTTGCCACAGTCGGCTGGGAAGTAATTTCAGGCGGCCTGTCTTCGCTTGGTAAATCAATCTCTTTAAGAGACTTCAGGTCAATGTCCTTTTCAAAGCCCGCCAGGCGCTCGTTGGCAAGGATCAGACGTCCCACAAGTATTTCGCAGAAACGTTTATAAAATTTGAGCTGTAGAAAGACATTGGATGAGCTGATGACCTCCGGGTTAATAACCAATATGAAACTACTGGTTCGTGTTATTACTCCGGCTGTGCGTTTGATATCCATAACCATGGACATTTCGCCGAAACAGGCCCCGGCCTTTAATCTTGTCAACTCCACAGCCCGGCGCTCTTTGTTGACCACGGATTTGACTACTGATACCTCACCTTTAAGCAGAATATAGAATACCCGCTCCATAGTATCCTCTTTGATAATATACTGTCCGGCTTTGACCCTTAATATTTTGCAGACCCCAAGGAGCTGGCGCAGTTCGTGGTCATCAAAATTATTAAAAAAATCTATGCCCTGTAGAAATTTTATCTGTTGCTCAAGGCCTGGAACCTTATTGGTTCCTTTTGCGGTTACCATCTCAATCACCACTTATAATTTCGTTATGTTTATTGTCAGGGTTCAAATATATCTATTTTATTTGCCGAGGCAGAAATCACCAAAAATCTTGTCTAAAATGTCTTCTGTCGTGGTGTATCCCACTATCTCACCGAGATAATCCAAGGCGGTTTGCAGGTCTATGGCCATGAGATCAGGGGCAAGTTCGTTATTCAAGCCCTGCAGAAAAGAGCGGCCAGCCTTTAGAGCCTTGGCCATTGCCGCCTGGTGGCGAAGGTTGGGGACTGCACTATGTCTGGGCTCAGCCGAGTAACCATGACCGGTGATAGTTTTGTAGATTAACGCCTCTAATTGCGGCAGACAGTCCCCGGTTTTGGCCGATATGGCAACGATGGCGGTATCAGGGAATTTGGCATAATGCTCCCTGACAATATCCGGTTGTTTGAGATCAATTTTGTTCACCACTATGATTAGGGGTTTGCCGGCCGCTTCGGCAAAAAGCTGTTCATCGTCTGTATGTGGCGGGTTGCTGGCATCAAGGAGCATGATTACCAAATCGGCCTCAGCCAGTTTGGCCATGCTGCGCTGAATGCCGATTTCCTCTACCTCACCCTTGGCTTGGCGAATACCCGCCGTATCAATAATGTGAACCGGCAGCCCCAATATATCAAGATACTCTTCAACTGTATCCCTTGTTGTACCGGGGACAGAGGTAACAATGGCACGATCCTCCCGCAGCAGGGCGTTCAACAGACTTGACTTCCCCACGTTGGGCCGCCCGATAATTACGGCGGAAACCCCATCTTTCATGATTTTACCATGATCGGCAGCTGAGATCAAATTTTCCAGGCGTTTTAGTGCCGGTTCAATCTGGCCTTTTAGTGTGGCTGAATCAAGTATTTCCGCCTCTTCGTCGGGAAAGTCAATTGCTACTTCCACCATGGCCTTCATGGTGGTGAGGAGTTCAGTGATTTTCTTGATCTCTTCTTTAATTCCACCCCTTAATTGTTGAACAGCGGCTGAAAGACCCTGACTTGTTTTAGCCCGTAGAAGATCAATAACCGCTTCGGCCTGGGTAAGATCGAGGCGGCCGTTTAAAAAGGCGTTTTTGGTAAATTCACCGGGCTCGGCAAGACGCGCTCCGCTCTTTATGACCTGAGCCATAATCTGCTGGAGGGCGGCGAAACTGCCATGGGCGTGAATCTCGGTTACCTCGTCTCTGGTATAGGTGTGCGGCGCCCGCATATACACGGCTAACACCTCATCGAGGCAGCGGTCGGTTTTGGGCTCCTTGATCCAGCCATAATAAAGGCGGTGACTGATAAAGGAACAGGAGGGGACTTTGGGAATAAAGATCTTTTTGAGAATAGTTAGGGCGGCCGGCCCGCTAATTCGGATGATACCAATACCGCCAAGCCCTGGTGGAGTGGCAATGGCGGCAATAGTTGAATCTAATTTTAAGGACATGGATTGCCTCGGTAAACAGGATGGCAAAAACCGTTGGCAGCGAAAAAGAAAAACGGCGTAAGACCAGGGCCGTTAGCAAGACCCTTTAAGCGGGAGAAAACTGTTCGGCTGTCGGCCTTTCTATCGGCGTCTTGCTGGTCTGCGGCCTTTTTTGGAGGGCACATAAATTCTGATCTTTTTAAACAGACCGTCGCCCATGCTGACGCTGCGAATCCCGCGATCATCCTGCAGAGCAAGATGGACAATGCGACGCTCGGCAGGATTCATGGCAGCAATGGTCTCGGTAACTCCACTGTCCTTGACCTTTACAGCCAGCTCCAGAGCCAGTTTCTCTAATTCCTGTCGACGTTGGCGGCGATAATTGCCGACATCAAGGGCAAAGAAAAGTTTGTGGGGGTATTTATGACTGATAATCTTACGGACAAGATATTGAATGGCGTCTATAGTTTCACCTCTCTGTCCAATTATCAATTCGTTATCAGGGCCGTTAATTACGGCTTTTATCCGATTATTAACCACCGTGGCTTCTACTTCCGCCTTGAGGCCCATGAGACCTATTATTTCTTTGATGACCGTGGTTATTTCACTTATCTCATCGGGATCAGGCTGATCCGGCTCCTGGCGGCCGCCGCGGTTATATTGTCTCTTATCCTTTCTGGTCTCCCGGTTGGTTGGCCCCTGGTTCGTTGCAGGGGAGATACCCGTTTCTGCTGTGAGGGGCTTATCCCCCTGGGCTGCCGCAGCCTCGCTGCCGCCATTCCTTGGAGTTGCCGTAATTTGGGCCTGACGACGGCCAAGGCCAAAAAATCCTTTACTGCCGGGGGTGATAATTTTGATGTCCAGGTCTTCACGGGCGGTACCAAGCTTCTGGCAGGCCTTGTCTATTGCCTCCTCCACTGTCTTCCCGCTATATTGCAGTTTAACTGTCATTATTTATATTCCATTTTGCTGTTGTTGAACCAGGTGCGCGCAAGTCTGAGAGCCGATGATTAGTCGTCTATGGATTTGTTAATATAGTATTGTTGCCCAATGGAAAGCAGATTGTTTACAAACCAGTACAATACCAGTCCGGAGGCAAAATTTAAAAACATAAAGGTAAAAACCACCGGCAGAAACAGCATGATTTTGGCCTGGGTCGGATCGCCTGTGGTGGGGGTCATCTTCTGTTGAACAAACATGCTGACCCCCATGAGCAGAGTAAGTACCGGTATACCATGCAGGTACGGGATGTTAAAGCCGATGGAGAGGCGATCCGGGGCTGATAAATCGTTTATCCACAACATGAAAGGGGCGTGCCGTAATTCAATAGTCTGCAGTAAAACCCGGTAGAGGGCGAAAAACACCGGGATCTGAACCACCATCGGCAGGCAGCCCCCGAGAGGATTGATTTTATAGGTCTTGTAAAGCAGAATCATCTCCTGGTTCAACTTTTCCTTATTGTCCTTGTATTTCTCCCGCAGCTTGGCCATCTTGGGCTGGATCTTCTGCATGGTCTTCATAGACTTCATGCCCTTGTGGGAGATAGGCCAGAGAATGAGCTTGAAGAGAATGGTAACCAGGATAATGGCTACTCCATAATTATGAACATATCGATCCAGGAAGTTGAGGAGATAGAGGGTAGGTTTGGCTATGAGATCGAACCATCCGAAATTAACTGTCTTGTCAAGGTTGAAGCCCACGTCCTTGAGAATGGATAGTTTCTTGGGGCCAAAATACAGGCCGTAGGAGTATTCCCTGGTACTACCGGCGGTAATGGTGGATAAGCTGCCGCTGACGGTAGTGATTATGGTGTCTTTACCGGTTAAGGTCATTTGCACGGTGCTGGGCGACTTGGTTTGGGGAATAATCCCGCACATGAAATAGGTACCCTCATAGGCCGCCCAGTCTAACTTGCCCTGAAAAATTTTGGGGCCCTTCTTGCGGAGTGTTTTAGCCTTGATCTCTTCTAACTTGCCGTTGACGTATGAGGCCGGGCCATTAAACAGAAAGGAGGTCTTGGAACTGCCCTGGGCAAATGGACGGTTTATTAATTGGAGATAGGGGGCGCCGCGCAGAGGGGACAGCGTTTTATTTTCTACTGTAATGGTTAATCCTATCAAATAGGAGTTATCTATAAAGGTCATTACCCGTTTTATTTTAAGCCCCGATTTAAGAGTGGCGCTCATGGTCAGAGTCTGCTGGCCGTTGGGAGAGGTGGTTACCTGCAGGCGGTTGGCCTTAAAGAGGGGGAGGGTCATGTTCCCGCCCTGACCCCAGTAAAAATTCAAGGGTAAATCCTGGGAAGAAGAAGTTCTAATTAATTCTTTCTGGGGAGAGTTGGCGGCAAGGGATTCACGGTATTTATTGAGCGTGAAGCTCTTGACAACGCCGCCGTTTTCTGAAATTACTGCCGTGTACAAACTGGTTTTTACTGTAATATCGCGGCCGGTCATGGCAGGAGAAGGAACCGCGGTATTATTGGCCGCGGCTGGTGCTGCCGCGGGTTGTGGTAATTGAGGAGCTGCGATCAGGGGAGCAGGTTGAACTAATTTTGGGGCGGCAGCAGTCTCTAAGGCCTGTTGCTTCTGCTGCTGCACAGGGGCCTGATGGACGCCGGGCATAAACAGGTATTGATAGCCTACCAAGATAACAAGGGATATGATAACCGCGACAAAGGCTCTTTTGGTTTCCATTATTGTTCCATTTTGCTTTTTA
>CAZSOB010000007.1:0-20326 GCA_964608155.1 uncultured Desulfobulbia bacterium | reverse complement strand
CTGCCGGCAATGGAATATTGATTCAGCTTGCCTCTGATTCCCGCCCCGGTTATTAGGGGCAGAGTGCAGACGGAGGCGCTTTGAATGTATGGAATGACATTATCAACCCGGCCGGTAAATTTAACGCTCTCGTCTCCGGCAGCCAGTTTTTTTAGCGGCTTGGTGTCTCCCGCGCCAA
Source organism: uncultured Desulfobulbia bacterium (assembly GCA_964608155.1). Lineage (GTDB taxonomy): Bacteria > Desulfobacterota > Desulfobulbia > Desulfobulbales > VMSU01 > JAADIV01. The sequence goes on along the minus strand of CAZSOB010000007.1, from coordinate 20,148 downwards.
TAATGAGGAATTCATAGCCCGGAACCTGGCTTTTTATGATGGGATGAATTTTGGATAAATACCATTTCATGCTGTCAATGTTGGGGTAATGGCCGAAGTAGCCGAGAAAAGCGACGCGGCCGGTTTGGGCTTTGGTATGGCTTTCTTCTGCCTTATCAATAATTTCGAGCTGTGACAAACAGGTTGGAATTATATTTGGCTTTCTGGGATACAGGCGTTGCAGAAAATCGGCATCTTCCGGGGTTACGGCGATGAGAAAATCGGCGTTTTGCAGGACGAATTTTTCCGCCACGGCGTATTTCCATAAAGCGGTGCTGAAACGCGGCATTTCGCTCAGGTCATTGTTGCTGGTCATTTCCTGGATTTTGACGACATTACTCTTGGTCTGGCACTCCATGAAGGTGAATCCCACCTTTTTAGCGTATTGTTTCATGAAGTTGGTGAGGTAGATGGTATGCGGATATTCAAGCTGGACAACATCATAATATTGCTTATTTTTGCCGATATCTTCCAGCCAACTCTCTATATCCTTCCGGCTGGCCGCAAGGTCTGTGATCTGTTCGCTTTCAATGAGCTTGATGTCCCGTAAATGTTCCTTTAACAGGGCCAGGGACTGACTGTCGGTATCTGCATGGAAGACAGAGTAAAGATCAATATCATGTTCAGCTGACAGGCCTCGCAGAATATCAAAAAGACGCAGGCCGCCCCCGTGCTCAATGGAGGGGAACAGGCCGCTGATTACCAAAATCTTTAAGGGCCGCTCGGCTTCAACTATGGGTGGCCTGGTGTTGGTCTGTCTGTATGAGCTGCTGATCAGAAAATCGTTGATCTCCTGCCGTAACTGCCAGATACCTCCTTCATACATATAGGCCCGGACAAGGTCTATCAGAATAAGTGAATTATTGGCTGGCTGGTAATCCGTTTCATCCGTGAAAATTAGATCCATCACCCGTTCAAAATCTTGTAACAGACTGTCTACGCAATTGATATGAGCGATGGACTCCTGTCGTTCGCCGATAACCTTAAGGCGCCAGTCCGAGAGCTGCCCGATTTCTATAGCTCGGACAATGCGCTCGTCTAACTGACTATGAAACTTGTCTAAATCAGTGGATAACCGGTTGAAAAGTGAGACCTGTTGGGCCTGGAGGGGGGCTAACCGTCTGTCAATATGCTTGGCGGCAGCCCTTCTAACCGATAATATCGGCTTTGAGTGGTAAAATATGTCGAATATTTTTTTGATTAGTCCCACGGTTCTTATTATGATACGTTAAATTTGGGGTTATTAGGCTGACCGCTGATTTGAATAGTTACCATTTATAATCTATAAGATGAACCATTAAATTAATGTATAAATGTAACTGCTCACCCCATGACCGCCAAAATGCCAATAACCACCGGAACTGTAACTGCTTACAGGGTGCCGGAGATTTTTTTGATCAGTCTGACGTAGCGTATTAGTCATACGTAAGTCAGGCTGATCGGAGAAAGATTCGGTACCCTGTGAGCAGTTACATATAAACAAGTTTTTACGGAGTAGACGGGGCGGCGTCTCTCTGTGCCTTACAGGTAATCTATGGATTTTACCGGAGAAAGATTTATTCCAGGCCGCGGGCTTGAGGCTGAAATTGAGCTTGAGCACCGGCAAAGGTATCTCGCGGCCCAGGAAATTGTGGCGGGCAGGAGGGTGCTGGATATAGCCTCGGGTGCTGGTTACGGCTCGGCGCTTTTGGCGGAACGGGCGGCCTGTGTCTGCGGGGCGGATATTGATTACGAGGCGGTGTCCTTTGCCCGTGACCATTATAAGGCCGGGAATCTGGACTATCTGCAATGCTCTATGGACGCTCTGCCCTTTGCTCCGCGTAGTTTTGAGGCGGTTGTATCCTTTGAAACCATTGAGCATGTTCCGGCCCCCGTGCATGATGAATTTATGCGGGAGGTCTTACGGGTTCTGACCCCGGACGGATTTCTGCTTATCTCAACCCCTGACCGTCATATCTACTCGGAACTGACGGGTTATAAGAATGAATTTCATACAAAAGAGTTCTACCGCCCGGAATTTGAGGCCTTTCTAAGCCGGTTCTTTCCTAATATATGCCTGCTGGATCAGCTTCAGGAACTGAGCTTTATTCTGACGGATAATAAGGCTGAGTCCTGCCGGGTACGGCGGCCTGAGAATAAACCTCTGGCCGGTAAATACATAATTGCCCTCTGCGGCCGTCAGGCAATTCCTGATGCCGCTAAACTGGGGAGTGTTATTTTTGACAGCGGCAACAGCTATCAGAAAAAGATTAATCGTATTCTGGAGTTGCAATATGAAATAGTTGAGAAAAACAAAAATATTACCGACTGTTGGGATATGATCCATGAACGGGATGCCGTCATCAAAGATATAAATGGAGAGCTCAGGCGGCGGGATGTGAAACTGGAGGATAAAGGGCGTGATCTTGTCCGCTTGCAGGAGAATGTTGGCCGGCAGCAGCGGCTGATTGCCGAATTATCTGATTCATTGAACCACATTCAATCCACCCGGGCCTGGCAGATAATTCAGAAATTATATCGGTTGAAAAATAAAATTCTGGGCTCAGGAGTTGTCCATAAATAACACTTTACATTTCATCTTCATCCGCTCTTCAGTAGTAAAATTCTTACCTCAACGCCGCTCTGCTGTATCTACGGTTTTAGGCAATTTCCGCCTTCATCTCTATGCGCAATACCACTATGCTGTTTCCTCGCATGCTTGTAAATGCCTGATAAAAGGTCGATATTACATTGTAGGATAAGGCAGGTAAAAAATGAATTAATATTCATTTTTTACTTGCCTTATCTTGCAAAAGGCCTTCTAATATAGTTAAGAGTGCTGTCTTTGAGCTGCTCTTTTTTCATTGATTGATGCTGAATTACAGAGGTTTAGGGGGTTGCTGTTGCCAATATGGCGTGGAACTTAACCGCGGCGGGGGTGCGCAGATGAAGAGACCTTTCCTGTTTGAAGCACGAATCGGGATAATCTTGTTTAGTTGGCTGGCTTTGATGTTGTTTATATGCCCACGGCTGTACGCTTTGAGCAATGATGACTGTGCGGACTGCCATGGTGATAAAGATTTTTCCGTGGTCAAGAATGGCAAAAAGATCAGTCTTTACGTGGATTTTGACCTCTTTAAGCAGACTGTACACGGTGAAAATGGTTGTATATCCTGCCATGAAGATGCCGATGTCGATGGAGATGAGCATCCGGTGCTGGGGCCGGTCAAGTGCGCCAACTGCCACGAAGAGATTGCGGCGATATATGAGAAGAGCGCCCACTCAGAGTTTCGGCAGCATGGGGATATGCTGGCGCCTAGATGCTCTGACTGTCATACCCGGCATGCCATTTTCCCACCAAAGGACAAGAGATCATCCGTTTACAAACTTAATATCCCCTATACCTGTGGTCGTTGTCATCGTGAAGGATCTAAGATGACCAAGACTGAAGGGTATAGGTTGAGTCAGCATAATATTGTTGAAAACTATTCCATGTCCATTCACGGGCGTGGATTGTTCGTGGACGGTCTGCTGGTAACTGCCGTGTGTAGCGACTGTCATACCGCCCATAACATTCGGGGCGAGGATGACCCCCTTTCCAGTGTTAATCGTAAAAATATAATTGATACCTGCGGCAAGTGTCACGCTGGTATTGTCGCGAAGTTTAAAAAATCGGTGCACAGCTCGTTGGTGACCAAGACCAAAAAACGGCTGCCAGTATGCATTGACTGTCATACCTCGCATACCATAAAAAGGCCGAAGGGGCCTGGATTCAGGTCGATTATCGCCTCCGAATGTGGGAATTGCCATGAGGCGGAAAACAAAACTTATATTGAGACCTACCATGGCCGGGCCTCCCTGCTCCGGGGCGGGACGGCCACCGCCAAATGTTCCGACTGCCATGGCTCACATTATATTCTGCCGGCCTCTTCACCCGATTCCACCATCAATAAGGCCAATCTTGTCAAGACCTGTTCTAAATGCCATCCCAAGGCCAATGTGGGGTTTACCGAATACCTTCCCCATGCCAACTATCACCAGAAAGGTAAATATCCTTATCTTTATTATACCTTCCTGGCCATGACCGGGCTGTTGGTCGGCACTTTCTCGTTCTTTGGTATTCATACCCTGTTATGGCTCGGCCGCTCTCTGTATAACCGGGTTACTCATTTGATGAAATAAGCTAAAAGGGCATTAATTCAACAAGGGAATTGAGGAGGTGTGAGATGGCTGAAAAAAAACTTTATTTACAGCGCTTTTCCGTTTTTCAGAGATTGATTCATCTTTTGGTTATTCTGAGCTTTCTGACCCTCGCTATAACCGGCATGGCCTTGAAGTTTGCCATGGAACCTTGGGCGCAATGGATTTCGCAGATTGCGGGCGGCTTTGTGGTTCTGGGCGCCCTGCATCGTTTTTGCGCCCTTATCACCTTCTTTTATTTTTTCCTGACCTTGATTCTTATTCGTAATAAATGGCGGGAATCGGGCAAAGGCTTCTGGAGGTTTATGTTTGATCCTGAGGGCCTGATGCCGGGGATGAATGATCTGCGGGAAATAGGTGGTTCCTTTAGGTGGTTCTTTGGTGGTGAACGGCCCAAATACGGCCATTGGACCTATTGGGAAAAATTTGACTTTCTTGCCGTTTTCTGGGGTATCGCAGTCATTGGCGGCTCGGGGCTGGCTCTCTGGTTCCCGGTGCAGTTGGGACGGATTATCCCCGGCTGGTGGCTTAATATTGCCACCATAATCCATAGTGATGAGGCCCTGCTGGCGGCGGGCTTTATCTTTACCATTCATTTTTATAATACCCATATGCGGATGAAGAAATTCCCTATGGATCCGGTTATCTTTGTCGGCTCTATCTCCTTGGAAGAGCTTAAGGAGGAACGGCCAAGGGAATATGAACAATTAAAGGCGGACGGCAGCCTGGAAAAACTTCTTACTGAGAAGGCCCCGGAGCCCTGGCTTAAAAAACTGGCTTTTACCTTCGGCCTCTTCGTGGTCAGTACCGGAACTATCCTGATTGTGGCCATAATTGTGACCATGTATCAGCATCTTACCTGATTCCGCAAATTATGAGTTAATTGAGGCCGTAAATCCCCTTTAAGGTAAGCGAGCCTGCGAAATTCCGGGTGCGTGCAGCAGGGTGCCCCTGAAGCGCTTACACCTCGGAGGGCAATCACCTTCCGGAGTGTGGTTTGTTGATCGTTTACCCTTTAAGCGCAGGCACAGAGGCGCACGATTCCGCCTCTGTGCCTGCGCGGTCTTCTGCCTTGTTTCTGAAAGCCTAACTATTGTCTGCGGCAGGCCAGGGTCGAGCAGATCTTTTCCTGCCACTCCTCTATTTCATCACTGTATTCGGCTGCCGCTAATTCCTGTCCGCACTCCAGGCAGACTACAGAGGCGTTATGTCAGCGGCCCTGCAACTCTGCCCGGCCGCCGCAGATGCGGCAGCGCAGCTTGATTTCTTCTTCCCATTCTGTCATTTGCAATTCTCCTCACGCAGGCGTCGCTCCGGTAGCAGATCATTCAAAACAACATAGAGAACAGGAACCAGAAGCAGGGTGATGACGGTGGAAAATATGATGCCGAAGGCCAGGCTGATGGCCATGGGGATCAGAAACTGGGCCTGGACGCTGGTCTCCAGCAGTATGGGTACCAGGCCGAAAAAGGTGGTAACCGAGGTCAGGACGATGGGCCGGAAGCGCCGGCAGCCGGAGACTGACACCGCCGTGGTAATCCCACTGCCTGCCGCCCGTTCCCGATTTATTTGATCCACGAGAAGCAGGGAGTCGTTTACCACCACGCCGGAGAGGGCCACTATCCCGAATATACTGAGCATACTTAAACTGAAACCCATGAGCCAGTGGCCCAGCACCGCCCCCACAATGCCGAAGGGGATGGCGGTCATGATCAGCAGGGGCTGGCTGTAGCTTTTAAAGGGGATGGCCAGCAGGGCGTAGATCATCAGCAGGGCCAGAATGAAATCTCTCATCATGCTGCGCATGGAGTCCCGCCGCTCCCGGGCCTCGCCCTGCAGGGTGTAATGGAGGCCGGGGTAATCATCTATTAGACGGCGCAGGATTGTGGTTTTCAGATCCTTTAAAATTTCGGCGGCGTTGGCCTTTTTGGCATCGACATTGGCGGTGATATCAATTACCCGCTGGCGGTCGGTACGGTTGATCTGCGAGTAGCCCCGGCCCTCGCTAACAATGGCGGCCCGGCTCAAAGGAATTTCGCCGCCCTCGGGGGTTCTGATCCGCATATTGTCCAGATCCGCGAGATGACGGCGGGCCTCGCGGGGGTAGCGCACCATGACCTTGACCTCATTGCGGCCCCTCTGCATGCGCAGGGCCTCGGCCCCGTAGAAGGCGGCCCGTAACTGGCGGCCCAGATCCTCTTCGCTGATGCCAAGGGTACGGGCCTCTCTCGTCAGCTTGAATTTAAATTCCTCTTTTCCCGGCGGATAGGAGTCGGCTATGCCGCTTAACCCCGGATAACGGTGGAGGAATTTTTTGACTCTAACGGCGGCCTGAGCCAGCACCGCGAAATTATTATGGGTAAGCTGCACATCCACATTGGCGCCCATGTGCATGAGATTGGAGCTGAAGGTCAACGATTCAATCCCCGGCACCTGGCCCACCTTACGGCGCCAGCGTCTGGTGATCTCCTCGGCGGGGATTTTCCGTAAATCGCTGGGCTGGAGAAGGAGGGCCACCTCGGAGAGATAGCTGGCCGTGGAGGCGGCCTGACCGATGGGGCCGCCCTTGGCGATGGTTCCGCCTACCACGGCGAATATATGGCGCAGTACGGAAACCTGCCCCGGCCGTTTGCTGTCCACCTCTTTGACAACCTCTCTGGCCTTGCGCACCAGCATCTTTTCCACCGCCGCCGTCTGGCTCACAAGAGAGCCGTGCGGCATTACCAGGCTGGCCGTCACCTTGTCGCCGTCCACCACCGGCATAAAGGTGAATTTGATGATGCCGCCCTTGACCAGCCCCACGGTAAGGAGGAGGACGACAAGGGCGGCGGCGAGAGAGGCGTAACGGAAGTCAACGCATAGTTCCAGAAAATGGCGGTAGGAACCGTTGATAAAGGAGTTTAACCAGTGACTGAAACGCCGGCGGCCGCGTTCGATGATATTGGGCGGCCCGTTGTCGTTGTCTCCACCCATGGACAGATGGGCGGGCAGCACGAAGATGGATTCAGTAAGGGAAACCATGAGGATGGTAATAACCACCATGGGGATCTGGCGGATAAATTTCCCCATGATACCTGTCAGAAAGATGAGGGGTAAAAAGGCCGCCACCGAGGTCAGGACGGAGAATACCACCGGTATGGCCACCTCACGTGTGCCGTCGATGGAGGCCTGGAGATAGTCCTTGCCCGCCTGTCGGTGTTCGTAAATATTCTCACCAATGACAATGGCATCATCCACTACTATCCCGAGAGCCATGATAAAGGCGAAGAGGGAAATCATGTTAATGGAGATGGAGAGGCTGGGCATGATAAGCAGCGCCCCGAGAAAAGAGACTGGAATTCCCAGCATAACCCAGAGGGCCAGGCGGATCTGTAGAAAGAGACTCAGGACGAAGAAAACCAGGAAGAGGCCGTAGGCGGCGTTTCTGAGCAGGAGGCGGAGGCGGCTGTTAAAGAGTTTCGAGGTGTCGTTCCAGGTGGCGATATGCAGGCCGGGCGGCAGGGTTGGCGCCTTTTGTTTGACGAAATCATTTACGGTTCTGGCGATTTCGGTGGGTTTCTGGCTGCCCACCCGATAGATGCCGATCATTATCGCCGGCATGCCGTCAAAGCGAGCGAATTCATCGGTTTCGGCAAAGCCGTCTTTGACCACCCCGATGTCTTTGACCCGGACGGCGGTGCCGTCCTTATCGGCTATAATGATAATATTGCCATAGCCCGCCCCGTGGTAGCGCTTTTCCTTGGTGCGGATCAGGATCTCACCGCCGGCGGCCTTGATGGAACCGCCGGCAAGATCAATGGAGGCCTGCCGGATACGGCTCGCGACCTGATCCAGGGTCAGGCCATAGCGCCGGAGGTTGTCCTCTGGAATCTCGATGGAAATCTCATAGGGACGGACACCGCTTAATTCGGTCTGGGTGATATCGGGCATGGTCAGGAGCTCATTCCGAATACTGTCCGCCCATTGGCGCAGGGCCTTCTCCGGCACCTTGCCGTACACCACGAGAGACAGAACCTCCCGGCGGTTAAGCGTTTTGGCAACTATGGGTTGTTCGGCATCCTTGGGCAGGGTGGTGATGCGGTCAACCTCATTTTTTATGTCGAGCATGACCAGATCAGGGTTGGCATCGGTCTCTAGAATCGCGGTAACCGTGGCCCGGCCTTCCAGGGCCTTAGCCCGCAGCTCTTTTATGCCCTTTACCCCGCTCACCGCGTCTTCAATAGGCAGGATGACTCCGTTTTCCACCTCTTCCGGACTGGCACCGGGGTAGGCCACCGTAACCACTACCCGGTCAAGGTTGATCTCCGGGAAGACCTCCTGCTTGATACCGCGGCCCATCAGCAGGCCGCCGATCAAAAATAAGAGCATTAATAAATTGGCCGAGACATGGTTCCTGGCCATCCATTTAATCGCCCCGTTCATAACTCTCCATTTGTTTCAAGGCGCAGGGGCATACCATCAATGGCCCCGGCCAGATTGGTGATAATCAGACGTTCATTTTCCAGCAGTCCCTTGCTGACCAGCACTTCGTTACGGCTGCGGCGGCTTATTTTGACCGGGGTCACGCGTAATTTATCCTCGTTATCCATGAGCCAGACGGTATTATTGTCACGCAGGGCCGCGACGGGTATGGGATAGATTCCGGCCGCCGTCCTCCCCTGGAATATAATATCGACAAACATGCCCATGGTTAGGGCGGGGCGGTGAGCCTGGGGAGAGAGCAGGTTAAAGGGGTCTGGAATTTCCACGATCAGACGCGGCATGCTGCCGGTTTGCTCCACCGAACTTAGAGAGCGAACTAAGCGGCCGGGCCAGGAGACAAAACGGCTGCCATCCTTGATCCGGATCTCGGCCCTGGAGCCCCGCGTTCTCTGAGCCCAGCGTTTTGGCAGGCGTAACCAGGATAAATCCGTCAGGGGGATGGGAACCACGGCCTCGGCGTAATCCGTGCCAATGAGGGTGGCCGCTTTGCTGCCGGCCTGGAGATATTGACCAACGGCCGCCTGTTCGTTTTGTACCCGGCAGTTAAAGGGGGCGGTGATGGTGGTACGGCGCAGATTAATCTCGGCTTGTCTGAGAGCGGCCCGAGCCGAAATCAGAGCGGCCCTGGCGTTTTTTAATTGCGGGCCGTAAAGGGCCAGGGAATCAGGCGTTAAAGAACGGTCTTTATGCCGGCGCTGCCACTCAAAGCGTGCCACCTTAGCCTTGGACTCTGTGGCGGCCAGCTCATACTGCATTTTTGCCACCTGGGCCTGGGCCTGGTGAATGGCGAGTTTGTAATCAACGGCCTCTAAACGGATGAGAACGGCATTTTTTTTAAAATAATACCCGGCCAGGAAATTAGGGGCGCTATAGGCCACCCGGCCGCTGACCTGCGGGCTGATGGTAACCTGCCGGCGGAAGGTAATGGTGCCGGTTTCCCGGATCAGCACCCGGCGGTTCTCCTTCTTTATTTTGATTATTTTGACTAAGGACTGATGAATGACGGGTGACTTCCTGGCCGGGCCGTGGCGGCGGGCGGCCATGAACTTAAAAACCATTATCCCGGCCGTTAGAATCAAGAGCGGCAGGATAATCTTCAGGAGATTTTTTTTCTTAAGGGGCATAATGTTCTCCTTTCCCCCGGAAAAGTTTGAGCAGGGATTGGGAATAAAAACAGGCCAGCATGCCACTCACCGTGCTGGTGGTGGTTACCCAGAATAAAATCAGGTGCAGGGTATGATGTTTATAAAAAAAGAGATCAAGGATAAAGAGAATGATGCCGAGATGCATGAGTGAGGAACCCACCCGCAGCCAGTAGGATTTATGGCTGAAGTTCAACCGGCGGCTGCCGCCTGCCGCCAGGATAAGAACCACAAACTGCAGGGCCAGGGTAATGATGAGGCTGACCTTCAGGGCCATGACCACTCCATGGGTAAAGGAGATAATAAGCACCACGAGGGCCAGCAGGGCGGCAAACCAGGTAAGCCGGTTGGCGGCCAGCAGGCGCTTGGGAACGCAGATGCCGAGAAGGAGGATGAGGGCGATGATAAAGGGGCTTATCAAGCGGTTCATGCGGGCCATATAGAGGGCCTTGACGGCAGCGGGCATATGCTGGAGTTCAGCGAATTTAAAATAGAACATGCCATAGATACAGATGGCCGAGATCGCGCCGAGGACGACGGCGGTGGCTATAATCAGATAGAAATCATAGGATGCTTTTTTCATGGCTTGTCAGAAGGTATGTGCCCCCGGAAAATAGAAGGAGGTGAGAAAGGTAAAGATCATGGCCATAAAACACAGGATTCCGAGGCTGGAGGTAAAATACCACATGCCCCGTTTATTGGCGTAGAGCCGGGTGTGAAGATAGGTGCTGTAAACGGCCCACATCATTATCGAACTGCATATCTTGGGATCCCACCACCAGTTCGGCCCCCAGGCCTGCAGGGCCCAGGGGTAACCGAGGAGCATTCCCAGAGTAAGCAGAAAATAGCCCAGTTTGGCAAAGTCATAGCCCAGGGCTTCAATCGCTGCCCGGCGTTTAATCAGCATGAACAGCGAGGTAATAAAGGTGATGGTTATACAGGCGTAGGAGACAAAGAGCAGGGGCGGATGGAGCCACATATAACTGGCGTTATAATAGAAGGTCATTCGTGGATAGAGTTTCATGAACAGGCTTAGACGGCTCATTGCGGGGAGATGGGCGCTGAACCAGGGAGCGGTCTCCGCGAAGAATTTGGCGAGAGGCCGGGTAAAGGGGTCGGCGGCCAGCAGGAGCAGGGTGGTCTGAATACCGAGAAAGAGCTGCAAAATTCCGCGCAGGCGGTGGTTATCGGTTCGCCGCCAGGCCCGATAGGCCATAAAGGCATAGGCCATGAACCAGAAATAATATTTCTCGTTTTCTATCCACAGCGGGATAATATAACGCGGCGGATGAGCCGGGTTGTAGAGGGCAAAGGCGTAGGCCGCCTGACTGTTCATGATTTTCAGCTGCTCATTGAGCCAGGGGATCAGATCCTGGGGCAGGCGCAGGGGCATCTGCTGGTAGATACGGAGATGGAGCCAGGCGATGAGCAGGAAACCGGCTGCGAAGACTATGTTTATGGCGAGGAGCAGACAACGGTTAAGGCTGTAAGCCCGCTCTTTTGTCCGGCAGGCGTTAAAGAGTCCGAAGAGGGCGGTAATTCCGCCCATGGCGGCCAGAAAATAGAGTAATATTCGGCCAATGGTGGTAAATTGTGTTAAATCTATTGGCATTGGTTATTACGTAGATTTAAGGTAACCATTCAGGTACAAGCGAAGAATTGCCCTAAACTGTGAGCTGAATAGTTACAATTTAAGAAAAATCTAACATAGCCGATAAATATAAAAAAAACATGAAGTTCTTGCGGCAGCGGAGATTATAATATATGCAGAGATGGCGAACGGGAAATAGATCATTGTGGCTTTGCCGGCCGTGCGTCCGGCAGTTGATGCCGGTAATTATCAGATCCTCCTGGGAATGGGTGGAGGAATCAGCTGATGCCGCGCTCTGCTGTGAGCGCTGCAAATGCACGGAACACCTTGGAGAGCGCTTTGGCGGCCTCCGTCATTTTGTTCGTATTCTATATCTGCTCTTAAAGTTACCACTCCGTCTGCGGCTGCCGAAGAGCAAGGCCTGGCGCCGGGCTATCTGAACCGCAGTGGAGAAACAGGCCAACTACTTCCGCTTTTGCGCTAAGTTCACTGTTTCAGTACCATGCCTGTTTAGGCAGGCCCTCCAGAAATATTAATCTCTCAGCCCCGGCCGGCGGCGTTTTATCTTCAGGCGTCCCCGGTCTTTTTTAAGCCTCAGGCGGCGTTCCCGTGCGGCTCTGGTAACCTTGGTTTTTTTGCGCCGAGGCTTGGTTTTTAATCCCTCACGCAGTAAATCACAGAATTTCAGCAGCACATCCTGGCGGTTGGCCATTTGCGTGCGGTGCCTGCCACTGACCAGCCACAACTGGCCGTGCCGGTTTATACGGCCCGTCAGTTTCTGGTTGAGCGCATTTTTCTGCGTCTCGCTGAGACTTGGCGACTGTCGGAGATTAAACCACAGGGTCACCCGGCTGTTTACCTTGTTGACATGCTGGCCGCCCGGGCCGCTGCTGCGTGAAAAGGTAAAGGACAACTCCGATAACGGGATATTAAGGTCTGGGGTTATTTTGAGCATGGGCCTGAGAATTGGTGAAAGTCTGCCGGTGTGGCTGTAAAATAACATATTATGGGCAATAAGGATAATATTTTCAGGTCTGGCCGCCTCTTTTGCTCTTGTTGAATTTGTGCTATAGTCTTATTTTGTAACAGGGTCGTTGGAGCTTTGAAAGAGGAGATGATGGTGGGTGAGCAGCGGGGAACTAAGGAAAGGCGCAGGGAGGAACGGCGGGCCTGTGTAGATTTATGGCTGGATATTATCCTCGATTCAGCGGCCGGGGCTGGTGTGCCCCTGCGGGTTAAGGTGGTTAATTTAAGCGATGGCGGTATCTGCTTAATTTCAGATCAGCCTCTGGAGCTGGGGCAGATAATCAGGTTCCCCGAGGGGCTGCCGGCGGCTCTTGGCACTGTCGTCTGGACCAGTCAGTCCAAAGTTGTCTGTAAGGCCGGAGTGCGGTTAGATTTCGGTACCTGAATTATGCCTCATTGGCCATGAAAAAACGTCTTGTATTTATTACTGCCGCCGTATTTATCGTCTGCGGTATTCTGCTCTCTCCTCTTCTCCTTAAATACAGCGGCGTTAAACAGCGGATTAACGCTCAGCTCACCGTACTGCTCGGCAGCAGTGCCGGTATTGGGGATATCGACTGGCGCTGGCTGCCTGTTCCCGCCCTGCGCGTCAAAAATCTGGTGTCTGAGAATGATATTTACGCCCTGCGGGTACCGGAGGTGCTGGTTTATCCGGATTGGCGGGTTATCTTTAACCGGCAGCTGAGTTTGGGGCGGGTAACTCTTATCAACCCGAAGCTTACCATCAAACGTCTTGCCTTTCATGAGAAACGGCCGGTGCTGCCGAATCTTAAATTAACGGTTAAGAACGGCCGTCTGTTGCTGCCTGCCGGTAAGCTGACCCCTAAATTAACCCTGCGCCGGTTGAGTTTCAATAAACTGCGTCTGCGTATTACCTCCCATGAGCAGCGGCTGGAAATTTCTTTACGCGCGGCCGCGTCCTTTGCCTCCGAAGTTAATATTCAGGCCCGGGCTGATCTCAATAAAGGATATTTCAGTCTTGATCTTGGGACAGAAAATTTTAATCTGGCATCCTGCTTCTCCCGTTTGTATGGGGCTGGGTCTTTAACTGCTACAGATATTCCCCTGCGTCTGCATGCCGAGGCTATGGGCCGGCACAACTGGCAGGCGGAAATCAAGGTGGACGGCCCCTGCGCGCTGCCTGTTTTCGGTCGTTTATGCAAGTTACGCCGCTTGAAAAATTTGCAGATTACCCGTAAGGGGGACGATTATTTCGTTGATATTGATAAACTCATGCTGGCCGATCCGGCCCTGGAACTTGGCGGTAGTGTTTATCGGCGCAAGGGAATATGGCAGATTGATCTCAAGGGCAGGGATCTTGATCTTGCGGCCATTCGCCGGGTGATTCTGGCTCGGTTCGGTAAAAATAAGGTTGCGGCCAAGGTCTGTAAAATAGTGGAGGGCGGCCATGCCAGATCGGCCCGCTACACCTTTCGCGGCCCGTTATCCGATTTTAAACATATTAACAAGATGACTATTGCGGTGGATGTAGACCGGGCCCCCATCTTTATTCCGGATATAAAGCTGCATCTTGACTGGGCCAGCGGCCCCATCACTATTATCAACGGGCAGCTGACCGGTAAGGGCCTGACGGCCGCCATTGGCGGCAGCCGGGGGAAAAACGGTAATCTTATTCTTGATCTGCCGGAGGAAGACAAGGCCTTTAAACTTGTCCTGGATTTAGATGCTGACCTTGGTGATTTAAGTAGAATATTAAAGACTGTGGTTCATAACCGCCCCTTTCAGGATGAGTTGGCCCATTTTAAAGATATCAGGGGCCGGGCCCAGGGTACATTGCGCCTCGGTGATGATCTTGATAACCTGCAGACCAGAGTCGTGGTGAGAAATATGCGGGCTTCCGGCCGTTATGACCGGTTTCCCTGGCCCTTTAAAATTCAGGGCGGACAACTTGAGGTTGCCCCGGAAAGGGTAAGCTGGGAGGGGCTCAGCTGCGCATTGGGGCCGCATGACATAAAGGAGAGCAGCGGCCTTGTCTCCTGGGGCGGCGGCAGGGAATCCATGCTGGAGATTAACTCGCTGCGGGGTGAAGCCGATCTCGCCGATCTTTGGCAGAATAGTTATCTTGATCTGGGGCGTAAACGTCATTTTTTAAGGCAGGTACTTGCGGCCGATATCTCTGCCGTCTCCGGGACATTGCGCTTGCGGGAGGGGAGTCTGAAGGGGCCGGCCGCGCGGCCGGCGGCCTGGCAGTACACAGCCAGGGGGGCGGTGGATAATTTCCGCCTGCTTGCCCGTCATCTGCCGCAACTGACAAGCTCGGCCTTGGACGGGAAGCTCACTGACCATGGGGCGGCGGTTAGCGGTATTTTTAAGGTCGCCGGCGAGAAAATATATTTTGACGGTAATTATCGTCATCATCATCTCCGTAACTGGCAGGGGACAACCACGCTTAACGGCCAGGTGTCCCGTCGTCTCGGCCCGTGGCTTAAAGGCCTGGATTGGATTCCGCCCCGCTTCTTTCCCCGCCTGCCTTGTCAATTAAAGAATTTCAGCTTCACCAGTAACGATGCCGCCTGGGATGATTTCAGGGTTAAGGGCCGGGTGCGGGCCGGGCCGCAGGGGGCAGGGGAGGCTCCGGAGCTGGATCTGGATATTATTGATAACCCCAAGGCCTTGTTGATGAGCTTTAAGATGGCCGATGGCATCCGGCGGGGAAGGTTGACCTATAATAAATGGCGTGCTCCCGCCCGTTCCGTTCTTACCTGGCACGGCCAATTAAGGCTGCAGGCGCTGAACAGATTTCTGGCCCGGAAAATTTTTGACCGCGGCACTGTCAGCGGTTCCTTCAATATGTTTGCTCAGCGTAGTAACGGGTTGTCGGCGGCCTTCAACGGGGCTATGAGCTTTGCAGACATCAGCCTTGAGAATAAGGATGAGAGCATGCCGCTGACCGTTAAACAGATTTATCTTGCCGGCGATAACCGGCGAATGAAGATTAAAGGGGCTGATATTAAATTGGGTACTGATACCTTGCTCGGTCATGGTTTTTTGACCACAAACGGCAGTAATTATAAGCTCAATATGGATATTACCGCCAAAAAACTGGCCTGGCATAATCTTCACCAGGCCCTTAATATTATTAAGAAACGTCTGAGCTTAGGGACGGCGGCAGGTAAAACAGAGACTAAGGAACATATCATCCCGCCCAACCTGAGTGGTGGGCTTAATTTTGCCCTTGGCGGTTTTTCATATCAAAACGAGTCCGTTGCCCATGATGATGGCAGTAAACCTCACACCTATACCTGGTCGCCTATGCGGGGGCGGATCAATTTCAAAAGCCGATCCACCGTGGTGGATTTAAATTCCGCTTCTATCTGCGGGATGAATATGTCCGGCCGCTGGGATGTCACACGGCCCATGGTTAGTTTCTTCAAGATTGCCTCTCAGGGGCCGGTTTTTAAGTTTGACCAGACCCTGCCCTGTCTCGGGGTCAGGCAGAGCCTCATCGAGGGCCCCTTTTCTCTCGATGCCGAACTGAAGGGGACGCCGGGTAACTGGCGTGGGGGGCATATTAATCTCCAGTCAGATCACGGCCTGATCAGAAGAATGGATTTATTGTCCCGCATATTCACGGTAATTAATTTTACCGATTTATTGACCTGGCAGAATAAAACAACCACCGGACATGAGGGCCTGGAATATAATAAACTGGATATCAAGACCAGCGTCAAAGATAATGTGGTGACGGTGAATCGTCTGGTGTTAAAGGGTAAAGGGGTTAATCTCTCGGGCCGGGGAACCATAACCCTGCCGCAGCGCCGGGTAGATCTGACCTTCTTTGTTGCTCCCTTAAAGATGATTGATTCCGTGGTTACCAGTATTCCCCTTGTGGGCCGGGCTCTGGGGGGCAGAAAGGGTTCAATCCTCACCTTTCCGGTATCGGTGAAGGGGCCGCTTGCCGATCCGGAGGTCACGGCCCTGCCGCCCGGGGCCGTCGGCAAGGCGGCCATGGAATTTGTCATTGACACCCTGACTCTGCCCTTTCGGATTTTATCACCCCTGCTGCCCGCTGAAAAGACTAATAAGGGTAAATGAGTTTTTGGCTACGATGAAAAGCTGTTTAACCACGGAAGACACGGAAGACACGGAAATAAAATCAGTGGTGTCCGGTTAGAGTTTTGCATTAAGACTAACCGGTGGTTTTGGATCGGGAGATAGATTAAATTTTTCCTCTCAACTTAGGGGACTGAATTTTTTTCGCGTTTTTTTGCGAAAATTATTCTGTCCCCGGATCGCAAGCCGGGAAAAATAAAATCAGTCCCCTCAGTGCCGTAAGTTTTATCAATGCAAGTTCTTAACCGGACATCACTGGAAAAAAATAAAAAACAATTCCGTGTCTTCCGTGGTTAATGATTTTTACTAAATACCGCCAGAGCCCGTTCCGCCTTGTTGCCGGGCATAGTAAAGCGTAAGGTCTTTGTGTGTTTAAAGGGGCTGGTCGGATCATCCTGCTGCCAGGCCTTTAATTCATCCTTCAGCCTGGGGCCCTTCATACAGATAATGGTGCTGTGAGGCGGACAGCCGGCTATCATCCGCAGGAAAGGGCCGATGGCGGTCAGAGCCCGGCAGGTGATGATATCGGGCTGGCCGTAAGCCTGCCATGCCTCTTTGTCCTCCCGCAGACGTTCTTCTGTTACCTTTATGTTATCGAGGTGCAGGCAGCGGATAACATGGCGCAGAAAGGCGACCCGTTTCTGGCGTGGTTCTATCAGGGTTACCGTAAGTTCCGGGCGGGCGATTTTAAGGGCCAGACCGGGGAATCCGGCACCGCTGCCCACGTCTAACAGGCTCTGGGCCTCCATCTCGGTCAGCAGGGGCAGGAGGGTGAGGGAATCTAAAAAATGATTCTCAATAATATGCTCCGGGGCCGCTCTGGCCACCAGATTGATCTTGCGGCCCCATTTTTCAAGTTCGGTAAAATAACGCTGGAGTCTGGCAAGAGCCGCGGGCTCCGGGGCCGGGATATTCAGGGCCTGCAGGCCGCCTTCCAGGGACGCGATAAAGTTAAGCGTGCCTTCAGCCATTTTCCAGCCGTACATCCACGGACAGGGCGTGGGCCGAGAGGCCTTCAAGATTGGCAATGGCCATAATATCTTCAGCGTCATTGAGCAGGGCCTGACGGGAGTAGGAGATCAGGCTGCTTTTTTTGAGAAAGGTCTCCACGCCGAGGGAAGATGAGTAACGGGCTGTGCCCATGGTGGGCAGAACATGGTTGGGGCCGGCGAGATAATCACCCACTGCTTCCGGGGCGTTGGGCCCCAGGAAGATGGCCCCGGCGTGCCGGATTCTGGGCAGCCATTGAAAAGGCTCTTCGATCATCAGTTCCAGATGCTCGGCGGCCAGAATATTGGTTAGTTTGAGGGCCTCCTCAAGATCAGCGGCCTGGAGAATGGTTCCCCGGCTACTAAGGGATTGGCGGGCAATCTCCTCCCGGCTCAGGCGGGGCAGTAAGGCTGCCAGTTCCTCATTTACCTGCCGGCCCAGTTCCGGGCTGGTGGTGATGAGTACAGCCAGAGCCAGGGGATCATGCTCGGCCTGAGCCAGCATGTCGGCGGCGATATAGGTGGGATTGGCGGATTTATCGGCCACAATCAGCACCTCGCTGGGGCCGGCGATCATATCTATCCGCACCCGGCCCGCCACCTGCTTTTTGGCCTCGGTAACGAATTGATTACCCGGCCCCACCACCACATCCACCGGGGCGATGCTGGCGGTGCCATAGGCCAGGGCGGCGATGCCCCAGGCGCTGCCGGCCTTGTATATCTCCTTGATGCCGATTTGAGAGGCGGCATAGGTTAAGGCCGGATTGATGCCGCCCCCGGCGGCGGGCGGGGTCAGCATTACTAAGCGTTTTACCCCGGCGATAACCGCCGGGATGCCGTTCATGAGTACCGACGAGACTAAGGGCGTTTTGCCGCCCTGACCGCCGGGAACATAAAGCCCGGCTGAATCCACCGGATGTACCAGACGGCCGGTAATTGCCCCGTCGTCACGGGTGACGAGCCATGACTCCTGCTTTTCGTGTTCATGAAAGCCCCGTACCCGGTCAATAGCCTTATTAATAGTGGCCTTTAACTCCGGCTTGAGCTTGGATTCGGCCGCCTCTATCTCGGCCGCGCTGACCCGGAGATGCTCTATGTCAAGATCAGGGGCATCGAATTTATTGGTGTACTCCAGGAGCGCCTCATCGCCACGGGCTCTGACTTCGGCGATTATGGCGCTCACTGTCTGGCGGCGTTTATCATCGGCGCTCTGATATCTGTCTTCCAGGCGCTTTATTAATTCCTTCCCCTCGCTGGTGGAGGTTACAACTGGTGTAATAATCATCTTGCCTGCCTTCTGGAAAATTTGTTGTTGTTTATTTCAGTCTTTAAAACCTGGTTGTAATCAGGCCTGGATTGTAACGAAAAAATCGCCTGAAAACTATGTAAAAGTTCATTTAACGGTTTTATTAGGTCGTATTATGGGGTATTAATCCGCTTTGGTTATGGAACGTACTAAAAAGACGAACGATAAAGACATCATCCTCACCGCCCGCGGCCTTACCAAGTCCTATGGCGACCGCCAGGCGGTAAAGGGTCTTGATCTTACGATCAGGCGGGGTGAGTGCTTTGGCTTTTTAGGCCCTAACGGAGCCGGGAAGACCACTACCATTCAGATGATTCTGGGTCTGGTGATTAAGAACAGCGGTGAGCTGCGGGTTTTTGATCTAACCATTCCGCATGATTTAAGGGCGATTAAGTCCCGGCTGGGGGTGGTGCCGCAGAATGATAATCTTGATCCCGACCTTACGGTTCTGGAGAATCTTCTGACCTATGCCGGTTATTATAATCTCGATTCAGCACGGGCCTATTCGCGCTCCTTAGAGCTGCTCAAGTTTTTCGCCCTGGACAACCGCCGTGATGAGGTCATTCAGCACCTCTCCGGCGGTCAGCGCCGCCGGCTCCTGCTGGCTCGGGCTCTGGTGCATGAGCCGGAACTTCTCATCCTTGATGAACCAACGGTGGGTCTTGATCCCCAGGCTCGTTATCTTATCTGGCAGCGTTTGAAGGCCCTGCGTGATAACGGCCTGACCATGCTCTTAACCAGCCATTACATGGATGAGGTGGCTCGTCTCGCTGACCGGGTGCTGATTATGGATCAGGGCCGGATTGTCGCTCAGGGTGAGCCGGGGCAGATGGTGACCGAATTGGTGGGAACCGATGTCTTTGAAATTATCTGCGATGAGAAAGAGGCTGCTTCCTTATCTGCCACGGCCGCCTCCTGCTCGGCCCGGACGGAGAGGGTAACTGACGGTCTCTTTATCTATACCAGTCATGACTGCCCGCTCCTGGAGGCCAGGGTACGTGAGGTCTCCCGCTGGTTAAGGCGGCCCGCCAACCTTGAGGATCTTTTTATTCAGTTGACCGGCCGTCTGCTGAGGGATTCTTGAAGTATAAAAAAATGTGGGAACCGTAATGAATAAATATGTAACCTGGCAAGCCTCCTTTTTGGAGTAAGAGTTTACAGGGCGCCGGAGATGCGAGGCATCGTTCTGCGAAGCGTACATCCGTACGTGAGCAGGACAATAACGAAGCAGATTCGGTGCCCTGTAAACTCTTACATAAATATTGCCCGGCAGGTTGAGAACAGGTGGATAGAATGATAACAGGAATGGGAACACTGCGT
>CAZSOB010000006.1:0-20817 GCA_964608155.1 uncultured Desulfobulbia bacterium | reverse complement strand
CCCACCGTCTCCATCAGGGCCGTCTTCCCCGGCGGTTCCAGGGCCGAGACCGCGGCAACCAACGGCGCCTTCGCCTTTATCAGCGACCTGCTGCCCAGGGGGACGGCAAAATTGTCCAGCCGTGAGATGGCCGTTAAACTGGCCGATATGGCTGGTGAAATCAAGGGGTTTAACGGTAAAAACACCTTTGGCCTTAAAGGTGATTTCCTGGCCCGTTTCTTTGACAAGGGGCTGACCCTGATGCGGGATGTTTTGATTACCCCGGCCTTTGACCCTGAGGAGGCCGCTAAAATAAAGCCTGAACGCCTTGCCGTGCTCCAGCAGCAGGAGGATTCCCTGACCTCACTTGCCTTTAACGAATTTAACAAGGCACTTTTTCAGTCGCATCCCTATAGTCTGAATATGGAGGGTTCTAAAAAGGCCATCGAGAAATTCACTGCCCCGGAACTCCGTAAAATTTATGAAGAACACGCTCTGCCCCGCCATCTCGTGCTGGCTGTGGCCGGCAAGGTCAAGGCCAAGGAGGTCTATGAGGAGGTCAATCGTCTCTTTGGCGGCTGGCATAACGGCAGCGGTGATGATCTGAATGAGGAATTTCTCCTGCCGCGGCCGCCTGAGGGGGCCAAAATAGTCAATATTGCCCGTGACAAGGAACAGGTGCATATCATTATCGGTTTTCTCGGGGCCTCTCTGAAGAGTGCCGACCGCTATGCCCTGGATATTCTGGATACCGTGTTGAGCGGCCAGAGCGGCCGTCTCTTCATGCAGCTGCGTGATAAGCAGAGCCTGGCCTACAGCCTGTCGTCATTTGAGCTTCTGGGGCTTGATACCGGCTCCTTCGGGGTTTATATCGGTACCAGCCCGGATAAAAAAGATGAGGCTGTGAAGGCGGTATGGCAGGAACTGACTAAAATCCGGGATCTGCCCATCAGCTTCGAGGAACTGGAAAAAGCCCGAAATATCCTGATCGGCCGTTATGAACTCGGCCTCCAGACCCACGCCTCTCAGGCCATGGATATGGCCTTGGATGAGACCTATGACCTGGGCCAGGATTATGGCAATAAGTATATTCACGCCCTTTCTCTGATAACCCCGGAGCAGGTCATGGCCGCGGCCCGCAAGTATATTCAGCCTGATCATTATGTGCTGGTGACGGTGGGCCCGCGGGAAACAGTGAGCAAATGATGGATACGGGGTGGTACCATGCTGTTACGCTCAGGATCGTTTACAGGGGCTTGGCGTATCTTTTGAATTCTTAATCTGACAGGTAAAAAGCAAGCAGGTAAAAAAATGCAGAAACTAATGATAGCCCCATCAATTTTGTCGGCGGATTTCGTCCGTCTCGGCGAGGAGGTAACTTCTGTCCTGGAGCAGGGGGCGGATATAATTCATGTTGATGTCATGGACGGCCATTTTGTACCCAATATAACCATTGGGCCGCTGGTGGTGCGGGCGGTGCGGAAGATCACCACCGCCCCCCTCGATGTCCATTTGATGATCGAAAACCCGGACGCCTATATAGATGATTTTGCCGCAGCCGGGGCCGACTGGATTACGGTGCATGTGGAGACCTGTAATCATCTCCATCGTACCATTCATCGCATAAAAGAGCTGGGTTGCAAGGCGGGGGCGGTATTGAATCCGGCGACCTCGCTCAGCACCTTGGATTATATCTTAGATGATCTTGATCTGGTGATGTTGATGAGCGTCAACCCCGGTTTTGGCGGACAGAAGTTTATCCCTTCAACCATCGCCAAGACGAAGGAGCTGAAAGGTATGATTGAGGCGCGGGGGCTCGCAACCGGTATTGAGATAGATGGTGGGGTCAGCCCGGATACCATCGGGGCCATTGCCGCGGCCGGGGCCAACATTTTTGTCGCCGGTTCCGCCGTTTTTGGGCAGGATGATTATGGCCGGGTGATTGCGGAATTAAAGGCCGGGGCGGCTTATCTTTAAAAAATCCATGCCGGCTTGAGTTAGTGCTTCACGGCCATCCACTATAATTACCCGCTAATGTCCGGTTAGAGTTTTGCGTTAAGTGCGGTTGGTAGTGTCACGCTGGGAGACATATTGAATTTTTCCTCTGTCCCCGAATCAGAATCTGCGAAAAATAAAATCAATTCCCTGAGTTCTGTTTTAAGTCCGCCAATAATTCATTTCTTTCTTTCAGTAGAACTTTTAAGAAGCCTGTTTCCGGCTAATTTTGTCTCCCCCCTAAGGATTTTGCTGGTAAATCAGACAAACGGGGTTTAATTAGTATTTACGTCTCTGTTGCTCTTTTGATTATCGTGAGTATCTTTACTCTGCGGTTTGATAGATTTATTGATGAAGGGACTAAGGGGCTGTAAATAAATCAATGGAAGGGGGGGATAATGTCTGAAAAATACAGGCGTATTGCCATTGTAACTGGAGCTACATCTGGTATTGGTGAGGCCACGGTAAAAAAATTCGTGGCTGCCGGCTTTGGGGTAGTGGGAAACGGGCGTAACGCGGCAAAACTAACCGAGCTTGAAAATGAATTCGGTTCGGCATTCTGCGGTGTCGCGGGTGATGCTGCTGACAGAACCGTGCTGGAGGAACTTTTTGTCTTAGCTGAGGAGCATTTTGGCAAAGCAGCTGACATTGTTGTTGCCAACGCGGGGCGGGGGCTGGGGGGATCAGTCACTGAGACCGATCTGTCGCAGTTTGAGGATCTCTTAAAAATAAATGTGACCGGCACCCTGGCACTTATTCAAAAAGCCGCGCAAAGAATGGTGGCTGCACAGCAAAATTCCTATCCCGAATCGGCCGCTGATATTGTTATTGTAGGATCAGTTGTCGGGAGGCATATATCTCCCTTTAGCGCTGCGTATGGAGCTTCAAAGTTTGCTGTGCACGCGCTGGCTGAAGCTCTGCGGCGTGAAGTTGGGCCTAAAGGAGTTCGCGTCTCCTTGGTTGAGCCGGGGTTGGTGCTTAGCGGATTTCAGGCGGGCGCGGGCTACAGTGATAAAATGGTACAGAATTTTGATGATAAATTCGGGCCGCTTCTAATTGGAAATGATGTGGCAAACGCTATACATTACATTGTCACTCAGCCGCCCCATGTACACATAAGCGATATTATTGTCCGTCCCACACGTGAAGATTATCCATGATTTTGGTAAGGCATAGCCAATTGCTGTGGTGGAATAGGGAGGAGGGTGCCCACGAATAAACTTATTGCAAAATCGGAGAAATTGGTCTGTTTCCCCGCTTATTTTTGTCTAATAGCGCTGTCATTTACCGAAAATAAGAGAAGAACCAGCCGCAAACTTTCAATGTATTGCTATGGTGTCTATTCTCCCGGCCTCCTTTCCCCTTATCTGGTACTAATGAATTAAAATAACGAAAAGAGGAGATTAAATCATGGCTGAGACACTGACCAAAAAAGAAGTTACAGCAATGAATGCGTATTGGCGGGCGGCGAATTATCTCTCAGTCGGTCAGATTTACCTCTACGATAATCCACTTTTAAAAGAACCGTTGCAGGCGGAGCACATTAAGCTGCGCCTGCTTGGCCACTGGGGAACGACACCCGGCCTTAATTTTATTTATGTCCATCTGAACCGCCTGATCAAGAAATATGATTTGAACATGATCTATATTGCCGGGCCTGGACACGGAGGGCCGGGGCTGGTCGCCAACACCTATCTTGAGGGAACCTACAGTGAGGTGTATCCTGAGATATCCCGTGATGCCGAAGGTCTGAAAAAACTCTGTCGGCAGTTTTCATTTCCCGGCGGCATTCCCAGCCATGTGGCCCCTGAAACGCCGGGTTCCATTAATGAAGGCGGCGAACTTGGCTATTCACTGGCGCACGCGTACGGGGCTGTCTTTGATAACCCTGATCTTTTGTCTGTCTGCGTAGTTGGGGACGGAGAGGCGGAGACCGGCCCTCTGGCCACCAGTTGGCATTCGAATAAATTTTTAAATCCCGTCCACGATGGTGCTGTCCTGCCGATTCTGCACCTGAACGGCTACAAGATCGCCAATCCCACGGTTCTGGCGCGTATCAGTCATGAGGAACTGGATCAGCTTTTTCGCGGTTACGGCTACCGGCCCTATTTTGTTGAGGGTAGTGATCCCCTCAAGGTTCACCAGCAGCTGGCGGCAACCCTTGATACGGTTGTTACCGAGATCAGGCGAATTCAAAATGAGGCCCGCACTCACGGCTTTAGCAAACGGCCGGCCTGGCCGATGATCATTTTCCGTACTCCCAAGGGCTGGACAGGCCCCAAGGAGGTTGACGGTCTGCCCGTGGAGGGTACCTGGCGAGCCCACCAGGTGCCGTTGTCCGCGCCGGCGACTAACCCTGAACACCTGAAACTATTGGAGCAATGGCTGCGGAGCTACCGCCCGGAAGAACTTTTCGATGATCGGGGCAGGTTTATTGCCGAACTGGCCGAGTTGGCGCCTGAGGGTGAGCGGCGCATGGGGGCCAATCCCCATGCCAACGGCGGGCTTCTGCTGCATGATTTAAGGATGCCTGATTTCAGGGATCACGCCGTGGCTGTGCCGCGACCGGGCAGGACGCTGGCCGAGGCGACCCGAATCATGGGGGCCTTCGTGCGTGACGTGATGAAGCTTAACTGGGAAAACCGTAATTTCCGGGTTATGGGGCCGGACGAGACGGCCTCGAACCGCCTGACCCATCTTTTCGATATCACAGAGCGGGTCTCAACCGCCGAAATTTTAAAAACTGACGACCATATATCAGCCGACGGCCGGGTGATGGAGGTGCTGAGCGAACATCTCTGCCAGGGGTGGCTGGAGGGCTATCTGCTCACGGGCCGTCACGGTCTGTTTTCCTGTTACGAGGCCTTCATTCACATTGTTGATTCGATGTTCAACCAGCATGCCAAGTGGTTGAAGGTTACCAGCCATATCCCGTGGCGGCGCCCCATTGCCTCGCTGAACTACCTGCTGACCTCGCATGTCTGGCGGCAGGATCATAATGGTTTTAGCCACCAGGATCCCGGTTTCATTGATCATGTGGTGAACAAAAAAGCGGAGACTATTCGTGTTTATCTGCCGCCCGACGCGAATACCCTCTTATCCGTGACCGATCATTGTCTGCGCAGCCGTGATAAAATCAATGTCATTGTCGCGGGAAAGCAGCCGGAGTTGCAGTGGCTGGATATGGAGTCGGCCGTCAGGCACTGTACGGCCGGACTCGGCATCTGGAAATGGGCCAGTAACGATGAAGGGGGCAATCCCGATGTGGTCATGGCTTGTGCCGGTGATATTCCGACTCTGGAGACCCTGGCCGCAGTCGAGATTTTGCGCCAGTATTTTCCTGACCTGAAAATTAGGGTAATCAACGTGGTGAACCTGATGACGCTGCAACCGCAGAGTGAACATCCCCACGGTCTCTCCGACAGGGACTTTGATGTCCTCTTTACCACGGACAAACCCATTATTTTCGCCTTCCACGGTTATCCATGGCTTATCCACCGCCTGACCTATCGCCGCACCAACCACCAGCAGCTGCATGTCCGCGGCTACAAGGAGGAGGGTACAACCACCACGCCTTTTGATATGGTAGTGTTGAACGACCTTGATCGTTTTCATCTGGCGAGCGATGTTATCGACCGGGTGCCGAGCCTGGGTTCCAGGGCGGCTTATGCCAAGCAGTTTCTACGCGATAAGTTGCAGGACCACAAGGATTATATCCGCAAACATGGTGAGGATATGCCGGAGATCCGCAATTGGCAATGGAGTGGTATGAAGCAGGAGTGAGCCCATGCAACAGGCGGGGGGCAGAAATATACGCGTCCCCCCTGTGTCAGGAAAGTTGCAGGCTGTTTCGGCTGTAAAGGGTACGATACGTATGCCGGGCGATCATGAGCTCCTCATCCGTCGGTACAACGAGAACCTGGCAGGAACTGTCGGCAGTGGAGATCGTCTTGGCATGGCGCTTATTAAGTGCCGGGTCGAGCTGGACACCGAGATAGGCGAGTCCCTGGCAGACGAGGTGACGGATTGGCGCAGCCTTTTCTCCGATGCCGCCGGTAAAAACAAGGGTGTCCAGCCCTTCGAGTATGGCCGCTAACGCACCGATATGTTTACGGATATGGTAGCAGAACATATCAACGGCCTGGGTGGCGTGGGCATCGCTGTTTCTCATCTTCAGCAGGATCTCCATGTCGGAGGTGATTCCCGAAACCCCAAGAAGGCCCGATTTATTATTGACGAGTTCTTCGATCTCGGCAACACCTTGGGCTTTTTCTCTGAACAGATAGAGGAGGAGTCCCGGATCGAGATCTCCGCAGCGCGTTCCCATCATCAGGCCGCCGGTGGGTGTAAAACCCATGGTGGTATCTAAGGGCTGGCCATTCAGGATGGCGGCCATGCTGGCTCCGTTGCCAAGGTGGGCAATAATCGTTCGGCCCATGGCGGCTTTGTCGAGGACATCAAGAATATACTCATAAGAGAGGCCGTGAAAACCGTATTTCCTTACGCCGTGCTTCCAGAGGTCGCGCGGCAGCGGAAAACGCTGGGCCATCTCCGGCATTCGCCGATGAAAGGCGGTGTCGAAACAGGCTACCTGAAGTATGCCGGGAAAACGCCGGGATACGGATTTAATTCCCTGGATCTCTGCCGGCAGATGAAGCGGGGCGAAGGCCGTCAATTTTTTCAGGGCGGCAAGCAGCGGCAAGTCCACGATCATGGGGGAGTCGTATTCCTTGCCGCCATGTACCACCCGATGCCCCACGGCCCCGGGCCGGGGCAGATGCAGGCTGTCGAGGGTATCCAGAGCGCTATGAATCGCAATGTTGTGGTTGGCAAAGCCGCGGCTCAATTCGGCAAGGGGTTCCAGCTCCGGCCCGAAGACCAGGAGCTGGCCTGCCGGTGAGCCGATATGTTCAACCGCGCCATGAGCGAGAAGACTTTCCTTTTGTTTCCGGCATTGAAAAAGGGAGAATTTGACGGACGACGAACCGCAGTTAAAACAAAGGATTACGCATCCATCGTATGATTCAGCCGTGCGCATTATTTTACCTATAATAAATATTCTTTATGAATGGAGCCCGTTAACAGGGGGAGGAAAAACAGGGTAAGAATTGAGACTGAGAAACAGGCCACCATCAGCCAGGCGGCCTTTTTCCCCTGCCAGCCGTGGAAACGCCGCAGGTGCAGGAGCAGGCCGAGGAGCAGCCAGGTTATGAGTGACCAGTTTTCAATGGCGTCCCAGCTCCAGTAACTACCCCAGCTCTGTTCAGCCCAGGCGGCTCCGGCCACGATCATGATTCCCCAGAGGATAAAGGCGAAGCCGGTATATTTATAGTTGCAGGCATCAAGCACCGGCAGGGAAGGTAATTTGTTGGAGTGTTTATCGGGGTGCTTTTCCTGCCATAAGTAAAGAAGCGAAGAACTTATGGCGATGAAAAAAGCTCCCATGGCCGGGATAATGGAGGTGACGTGGATGGCGAACCATATGCCGTTAAAGGTGGCTGGCGGCCTGATTCCGGTTTCGGCGGGCAGAAATAATTGAGCTGTCATTAAGACCAGGGCTCCAGGCAGAAGGACGGTGCCAATACCCCGCAAACGGGTCGATTTGGCGCTGAAGAGCAAAAACATGCCTATGGTGCCATAGGCGAGAACAGAGAGTGATTCATCCTTCTGAAGGTAGGGGCCGTGCCCCACGGCCAGCCATCTGGCGCCGAGGGCGAGAGTGTGGGGAAGCATGCCGGCGGCTGTCAGCCAAAAACCTATTTTAAGGCTTTTTGTATTGCCGCTTCTGAGGCCATGAAAAAAAAAACCGCTGGCAGAAAAATATAAGGATACCGCCAGCCAGTGGGCTATGGCCGTCAAGATAAGCAGGTGTCGGTGGTCGGGGATTGTCAGGGTCATTGAACGGGCGCCGCCTCCTGGAGTTCGGTTGCAATCTCTTGTAATTCCTGGCAAAAAAGGGCCTGGTATTTCCTGGCTCGGCCGCTGATGGAGATTTGTCGTAAGCGCTCTCCCCTTTGCCGCTGGGGGCTGACCGGGTTGATTTGTATATAGACTACCTTGATGGGCAGGGCGTACAGTAAAAAGGCCCCCGCAATGCATAATCCGAATCCCGCGTATAGTAAAGGAATTCCATAGCTTTTGGCAAAAATGATTCCAGTCCAGTAGGATACCTTGTTAAGTGTCAGGGTATCGCCCATGGGCAGCACAATGCTCTGGCCGGGAAGCAGTTTAATTTTGAGCGGCGGTACCCCTGGGGCACTGACCGCCAGGTCGGCACTGGGTGAGGTCAAAAGCATGGAGGGCTTTTGCCGGTCGGGATGAAAGTTGATATGCAGCCGGTAAGCGGTGGCGGGGAATGTCATGTCGTATGATACCGCCTCCTGGCGGCGGGCTGGGGCGTTTAACAGGATATGGGCCAGGATTGGATGAGCGCTGTTGCTGTTTAAAAGTAAATCCAGCGCATAGCCATAATCACCGGACAGGAAAAGTTTGATGCCGTTTACCTTCCCTGGATTATTAACGGCGATTGGTACAGCGGTACTTTTTCCGTCCCGCTTAACAACGGTTACTTTACCGTGAAGAGACTTTACCTGGTCATTATCCCAATATTGCGGCTGAAATTTATCGAGACGGGCCGTAAACTTCGGAGCGAACGACCCGGCCAGTATCCCTGTTCTCGTACTTGCCCACTTGCCTGTCTGTCCGGCAAAGGTCTCGCCCACGGTGAGGATAGCAAGGCCTCTTTGCTGCAGGGCCGCATTCCAAAGTCCGGCCAAGAGGATACAGAGCAGGCCCAGATGAAAAACAACCCCGCCCCACAGGCCGACCCGGTTCTTAGTGAAAATCAAACTACTATTGGATGATCCGGCCGCGGAGGGGCGGTAGCCTCGTTGCCGCATAATCTGCCTGAGTGTCTTTCCGGTTACAGCCGCAGCGCAGGAGAGGCTCTGCGATTGGGAAAGCGGCCTGTCGCCAGGGCCTGTTTCCTGGGCTCGCAGGGCTCTTTTAATCTGGTAATAGAGTGAACAGCTCAGGCTGCAGACGATTATGGCGATTAGGGATAGAAACCAGACGGAGGTGTATATCCGGTCAAGCTGCAATAGCCTGATTAGTGTGTACTTTAATGGGTTGGCGGCTTGCCAGGCGGCAAAAAGGCGGGGCGTTTGTTCACCGGCCTGCGGGATGAATGTGCCCAGGAGGCTGGCAGTGCCCACAGCGGTTATCATGGCGATAATGGTGAACGGCGAAAGCAGAAAACGAATCAGCCGTCTCATGGGAGGTATGTCAATGCGGCCAGCCACAGGTCGCCTGGCAGTCACTGTAAGAATATGAGCCGCTCTTAAAGGTGAATTTGGTGATTTTCGCATAACCGTTGTAGTTGTAGGGTGCCGGGTCGCTGGCATAGGCGATAAGCCGTGCGTGGCTGCTACCGTGCGGCACCGCGCTGTGGCAGTAAACACAAGGAAAATTTTTGTGCCAACCTTGGGTGTGAACATTGTTGCCGCCCGATGAGTCGGTACTGGATGACCAGAAAAAATGTCCCCAGTTACCACCTCCGGTATTACTGCCGCTCAGGGTATGACATAGTTTACAGAAGATTCCGCTGTTGCTCAGGTCGTTTAATGTCCACAGGGTAGTGCCATCCGCCTGCGTTGGCCATGAACCCCACTTCAGGAGATATTTATTGGTTGAACCGTGGGGGCCATCCGGCTTGCTTGAGTCGGTATCGCCGTGACAATCAGAGCAGTACATGGTCTGGTTGCCAGGGCTGCTGTTCCAGGGAGGCCCGAGGCGGGAGGCAAGTAATGGATTAGCGTTGCCGAGGTTAGCGGTGGTGATTACCGGATGATACGAGGCGTTGGCGGGATTGAATTCCATGGCCTGGTCGGTGACGCTTGACAGGCCGGAGGGGGAATCGGAAACAGAGTAGGAGCCGGTACCGGTATTAAAGGCATAGTTGGAGTGACATTTGAGGCAGATCTGATACTCTTTAACGGCCGGCTTTTTTTCCGTGAAGCTGGTGGGAACAGTCCATGTCGAACCAAAGGTCGGTTCCACGCCCCAGACCCCCTTGAGAACGTTTGAGATAAGGTTGTTGTTTTGGGGGTTGTTGGTATCAAAGGTCTGGGTGCCGGGCTGGGCTACATGCGGGTTATGGCAGTCTGTACACTCCACGTGCCGCCTGGAGCCGCGGAATGGGGCGCCGTTCTGGCCGTATTCCAGCTTGCTCAGAGTATGGCGGCCTGAGTAGAGTGCCACTGGATGGCGGTATGTCTCGTTAAACTGGGCCAGGATGTCCCGTGAGCTGCCCCCGGCGGCGCTGCCGTTGTGGCAGGTGAAACAGAGCTTTTCTTCCGGGCTGAAGACCATGGCGGCGTTGGGCCCTGGCGGCGAGGTTGGTGCCGGTTCACTACCCTCCAGACTGGCATGCTGCTCATGACAGTGGGCGCAGCTGCCGGTTGCGAAGGCGGAATATTTACTGTCAATGGTGGAGCGGTTAACGCCGTTAGTGCTGTTGCCGTGGGCGGAAGAGCTGTAGGCCCCGGCCTGGACTTGCGGCACGGGAAGCAGCAAGAGACAAAAGACGGTGAGGAACCAGGTTAATAAACCAAAAAGCCGGGAGGCTTTTCCCCTGAAAACGGCCCGCATGCGGAAAAGAGTGCTCTCAGATGTTTTATCTCCGGCGGGTAATTGGATTAATTCCGCGATCCGTGCCGAGCAGCTACAGGGCTTATCGTCCCGGCCGATGAGATCGTCAGTAATTTTTGTTATTGATTTTGCTTTCATTGGCATCATCCTCGCCTGATCCGCTTGGATAGTTTTTTGTAGATACTGTCTAACCGTTTCAGGTTCCTTTTCAGTAAAAAATTGGCCATCTGGGTGATGATCTTGCCTCCGTGGGCGCCGCGGATGGCCTCTGCATCGAGTCTGCCCGGTTGTTTCTTCCAGCGGCCGACAATTTCAA
Organism: uncultured Desulfobulbia bacterium; assembly: GCA_964608155.1. GTDB lineage: Bacteria > Desulfobacterota > Desulfobulbia > Desulfobulbales > VMSU01 > JAADIV01. Next base: position 9,878 of record CAZSOB010000006.1, on the reverse strand, counting down.
AGCCCTCTTCGAGAATCAGGCCCAGGTTATCCGTCTGCACCGCTACCACCATGCTTCGGTTGGCCAGGTCGTAATGTTTAAGCAGTCCCACCTCTCCCACTGGCAGCGGTTTAAAGCCGTTAATATCAACTACCTCGGTTCTGGTCCAAGGCGCAATGAGTTTATAGCGCTGGGAGCCTCCTCTCTTCTCCAGGTGGTCGCTCAGGGTGTTATCGAAAAAATTAGTGCTGATTTCGCCCATGCCCAGGACATTGATGCAATGATGTGCCGCAATGCCCAATACCTTTTCACATAGTTCAAAATATTGTTCTTTGGAACATTCGCCGAATTGCCCCATATAGCCGCCGCCATCGCAGATACGGCAGCCGGGCGGCAAACTGAATCGAATGTCATGTTTCAGGCATTCCTTAAAGAAATAGATAAAACCGAGGGTGCTACCGATCAAGGCCAGGGGAAGGCCGGTGTTTTCTGCGTCCAGCAGAGATTGCAGCAGGAGCTCAAGATCAAGGCCCCGTTTAGAGATCAGATAGGCGCTGTCGGGGGTGCCAAACTGGGTTCTCAGCCGATCTAGCCCCACGGCCATGCCAATGCCGGGGGCCATCTGCGGCGAGGGGGTCATCAACATGATTTTCATCCGTTCAAAATCAGGGAAGACGTATTTTTTGGTTAACAGGCCGTTGGCGGCGTTGACTAAGTCGACCGCTCCGGCATCACGGTATATTTTACCCTTTTTTAGCGGATTCGTTGTTCCGCTGGTGAAATAGGCATGCTCGGCATCCTCCACCGGGAAGGTGGCCAGAACAAAATTTTTAAAGGCATTAGACGGTACGGCCGGGATGTCCTGCCATTTTGTTGCTATACCGGGGCTAATTCCTTTATGCAGGCAGTAGTCCCGGTATGGGGGGATAGTGTGGAATTGGAGTTCAAACTCCTTCAGGGCGAGACGATTAAAACCCTGAGTATCGTTATTGTTCAGTCCCTGTTGGATGAAGGCGAGAATTTCGCTGTCTAACTCCTTAACAAAATCTGAGTCCGGGGCGTATTTTTTGGAAGGAGTGCGATTACAAAACATGATTGGGGCCATAGGATTGTTTATATTTTTGAGATGAACCTGTAAATGGTTGTGTATAAGTTATGTAACTTCAGCGTTGTGTTCTCCTAAGTTCTTTTAAAGAGATCTTTTTTCTTGCTGTTCGGTGTTGGACGTTCAAATTAATAAACTACGAAGAAGTACCAACACAGAGTGTAACTTTTCAGCAGGGCATTTGAACAGTTACCAAAGTTATAGCATTAGTGCGTCTGCGTGTGAAGAAAACTTTAAACGCCGGCAGGCGAGTCTGGCATATGCCTGCTGCCGGACTATGACTGCTTACAATATTATAGGCATTAATTCAGGGAATTAAAAGCGTTGGCTGACTTGATTTATGGCGCTGCCGGTTGGTTATTTAAGCCTGGGATGGTCTTTGATTGGCTGGCTTGCCGCGGGTGGATGTTGCCGGATGGTGAAGGCCTGATTGGCTGAAAAATACTGGTTAGGTTGCGCAGTGTGTAGGGTGGGCTGTGCCCACCACCCCTAATAGTCTTCTTCCTGAATCCCGACTGCCACCTTGTTCCAGATGGCGCTGTTCCAGCGGGAATGAGTGGCTATTTTTATGTCGCGTGCCGCCCTTTGGCCTTTAATATCCACTACCGTGAGCCGGAGAAGGGGGCCGGGATGTTTTATGGTATTGAAGGATGAGGGGGCGATAAACGATATTCTGGAGCCCTCTTGATTATTGAGCCTGATTTTGACCGGAGTGCCGCCGATCTGCTGCCAGGAAAAGATCAAGTTCCTTCTGGCCTCGCCCCTGGTCGCGCTGGCATCAATGGTAACTTTTTCCCCTGGAGTATAGCTGGCCTTGAGGCCCCCAAGTTGAATTTCCGGGGCCTGGTTCCCCGGCCTGATCCGCAATTTTATTATCCTGGATCGTGATTTCAGGTGGGCCAGCCGGAATCGGTAACGGATGTACTCGGTGCCGCTGAAATACTTATCTGGCCGATATATATAGTGACCGGGGCTTATTTTACGCAGGTGGCCATGGAGATTAGAGGAAATTATCTCTATTTTGGTCTTGCGGCTGAAGGGCAGATAATTGGCTCTGGCCCATAACTTTTTCCAGTTAATGTTCACAGACTTGGTGCTGACGGTGTTATAGGCGGCATTGACAGCCGCTATTACCAGGTGCCGCGGTTTTATAGTTTCAGGCTTTAACGTTGAAGCTGGTTTATTGGCCGGGTTCTTCACAATGCTGTTTCCCCCGGCGGGCTCTGTGCTTTTAGATTTTGTTGCTTCACCCATGGAGATTTTGGTTGAGCCTTCGATTTTCCCCTGGATACTGCTGATCTGGATTGTGGCGGCAGGACTTTCATTATGGCCGTCAGAGACCCGGAAAACGATACTATCCTTCCCTGTGAAATCCTTATCGGGCAGATAGATTAGATTAGGGGCCTGGCCGGATAATTTACCATGCCTCGGCAGGGTGATTATCTCATAATCCAGGGGGTCGTGGTCGGCATCGCTGGCCTTTAAGGTGATAGCCAGCTCGGTATCTCCGGGGCTGATATATAGTGATGACCCGCTGACCTGGGGGGGGGTGTTGGGGGCGGCCTTCCTGACGATGGGGGCTTTGAGCGGGGGAGGCTGGGTGCTGGGCTTAGTAGAGGCTGTGGCTGGTATTCGGGCGCTGACTGGCGCTTTTATGGCCGGTTTCCCGCGCAGCATAAATACAACGGCTACCAGCAGGATGAGAACCCCGCCAATACCAGCCTGTATTTTTCTGTCCTGAAGAATCGCGGGCAGGACGAATCTGGCGGGTTTGGCCGGGGCATTATCCTCTCCGGTAATTTCGTCTTTATCTAAGGCATCAGCAAGAAATTGAGAGGTCTCATGGCTTTCATTTTTGGCCGTGTTCTCCAGAATAGTAGAATCATCGCTGATATCGGGAATGTCAGTCAACTCGTCATCATCTAAGCCAAAGGCTTCGGCATCAAAACCGTTGTCAGCTTCGTCCAAGGCCTCGCTATCAACATCGGCGGCCAGATCCTTAAAGTCGATCTCTTCGGCCTGGAAGGGGTCATCAGCGGTGGCCGCGGTTTTATCTGCCCCATTGTCAACCTCGGAGAATAGCTGGTCAATATCCTCCTGTGAAGGATCTTCTTTGTTGGCGCTCTCGTCATCAGTCTGCAGGGAATCTAAATTAGATTGGTCTGCGTCATCGTCTTTGGACTCCTGGGGCTCGGGTGCGGCCGCTTCGTCATCATCAGTCAACAGGGAGTCTATGTCGGATTGATCCAGATCCGCAGAGCCGGTGTCCTCCGTGTCGTCATCAATATCGTCTAACCAGTCGTCTTTTTCTTCTTCTGCCATGATTTAATCCCCACAAATCACAAAGTTATCCGTTACCGTGAATAGTTCACCAAAAGGGTACTAAAGTTGATGCTGCCCCATAGTGTAAGAGTTCACCAAGGCAAGGTTGTCAGGAGCAAAACTATTTAATATATGAGTGCAGAGCCCGGTAAAGGGGCTCTGACATCTCAACATTTGTGACATAGGAGACCCGTTGACCCCGGTAATTAATCCCGCTGATATGAATGCGGAGATAGCCGTCCATTTCTTCAAGTAAGCCGCTGAGACGCTGCTGGCTGTGGAACTGCTGGTCGCCGCTGCTTGTTTTCAGGGCTATGGTGTTGTTATTTATAACAGAAACCATTTGATCCGCCAGGGTTACACCGAGTTTCGAGATTCCCGGCCGCAGGGATTCGCCGATGGATACAAATGGTGTTACTGCCACTAATCCAGGGCCGTAAAAATGTTTAAATTTGCCGTCAGCTTCATCACATAGAGTGGTGATTAATTCTGGAAGCGAGGCGTAATCGCGATATTTTATAGTGGGCGGCGGTGGGGTTTGTTTTACAAACTCTGCTCCGGTTTCTTGAGCGCCCTGAGCGAGACAGGGCAGAAGCAGAAAACAGAATAAAAATGTTTTTATCAGCAAATCACGAAACAGGCGATGATGGTGCATTTTTTTCTCCTTGAAATTTCTCCGAACGTCATTTGCCGATCTATGACGTATTGACTATAGCGTCCTTTATTGGCCGATTCCTTTGACGGCGATGGTAAAGGGCTTCTGCTGGCCGGTGCTGAGCAGGGCCAATAATTCCCGGTTAAGAGGCAGGGTATAACGCCATGAAGTCTTGATCAGGCCGGTTTTTAACGATATCAGGCGGCCCTGAAGAATAAGGGTCTTGCGGGTATTGGTAAAGGTGGAGGCGACTACATAGTCTAAGGCTGGGGTGTCGTTAGCTATTTCGCCGGTATTGCGTGAGAGAATGAACTCCCCGGTCTGGGGTAGAATATTAATATCCTTGTCTAAGCGTAATTCTTTAACCCGCAGGCCGCGGTCGGCTAAATCGGTGAGGTAATATTCGGCTATCAGGCGTCCGAATTCCGTTTCTCTTTTCAGGTCAGAAAGTGGAACGGCTGCCACTACCGCCACTGTGGAGGAGAGATGGCGCTGGCCGGCTGCCTTTAGCTCGTAAAAGACCTTGCCGGCCACCTCTTTGGATATCTCGGCCAGTTTAGTCTCTGTTCCTAAGGATTGAGAGGCATCGGGCATGTATTGATAAACGGTGTGGCTGACCACCTCCGGCATGGTTAGTTTAGCGTTCATGGCCAACTGGGCGTTTTCCTTGCTCAGGGCCGGTCTTTTTACTATCGAAGGTCTGGGCGGCTGTCTATTTTGGGGCTGGCTGATTGCCGGAGAAGCTGGTTTTACGGTCTGCTTGACCGGCGCTGGTACCAGCGCAGCCGCTCTCGTAATCAGAGCCGGGGAAATCAATATCAGGCAGAGAATGGCAATGATAAACGATTTTGGAGCCTTAACTATGGCCCCCGCGTTTGTAACCATCACCATATGCTGTTGTAAGGTCTGCTGATTTGTCCGGTCTATGCCAATAAATTCCATTATTTTCTCCCTGTTTCTAAAGGTCAAGACGTTTCATATATATTACCCCATTGGGGCGTGGAGCTGCCGAGACTGCGTCAGAGAGCAGCATTGTGGTGAGGGCGTCTTTATTAAACATGCCGCTGGCGCTGGATAATAATGCGGCGTTTTTATTGTCTATTATCCTGGCGTTCACCATAATTTTATCACCAGCAACGGTATAGGTTCCGGTAACCATTGCCCGGGCCGCGACCCTGGGCGCTATCTGCTTTACGTCACGTGACAGGCCGTATTCGCCGCGTTTTGGCTGGATCAAAATATCCTTAGTCTTCCTTATTTCCACTACATTATAACCTTGATGCTGGAATTCTGTCATCATCCGCTCTGCGATATAGCGGCCAAAGGATGAGGTGCGGGAGAGCTTTTTTAGATCCACAAAACTGCTCATCACTACCCCATCGCCGAGATCACCAACCACCGCGTCAGGCTCGGCGAGATTGGCAAAGAGAGTGCGGGTTATTTTTTTAATTTCCTGATCGAATTCCTGGGCTTGGTGAGCGTATTTGTCTACTGGAGTTTTTAGGACAACGCCTGGCGTGGGTGCTGTTTTTGGGGGGGGAAAGAGCGAGAAAGACCGAGCCGTCTGGGGTTGAATGCCTATGGCGAGTAAAATGAGGCTGGCGGTTAGGATGAGATTATGGGCTGATTTTCTCTGGAACATTGTCTGCCATCCGGTTAATATTGAAAAAATAGTTACGCTCTGGGGTTATCGTTACTTTTGGGCATCACGCTGAATAGTTACAGAATAGGTAACTATTCAGCTGCGCTCAATTCGGAGTCTGCGTTTTCCTGAACAGCTACAGCTCACAGTTTGGGGCAGTTTGTCTGCCTTGACTGAACAATTATAGCACGGAGTTAAGGAAAATTATAGCCCCGTCCGGGCAATTACCAAAACTATTAAGGCTCTGTTACGCATCGGCGGGAGAACAGCCGGCAGAGCAGCAGGGGTAAAGGCCCTTTGTCAGAATGTATCGGTATTATAAAACATTTTCTTGATTATTATTTCAGATAAATACAAAAAAGAGGCTTTGGGTGTCCGTGGAGTTAACAGAACGTGAATCAGTTATCGATGACGAGGTGTTGATTGTTGAAACCAGCGGCGAGATGCCGGAGGTGGCTTATCATGGTTCACTTTATTATTTAACCCATGACCCCGAGGGCCCGGGTCTGAGCCTGGTTTTGGAAGAGAAGGTTCGCTTGGTTTTGGCGGTGATAGAAGGATATCGTCGAATCATTTGTCGTGATCTGAACTTGGAAAACAGGCAGAAATCATGTTATCGGGGGCTGGCTCGCTGTTTGGTGAACTGGCGGCGGGTCAGTGGCTTTGCTGCTGCCCAGAGGCTGAGTCTAACGGAGCTGGAAGAAGAGGTCGCTGCTGCCCTGAAAACTTTTTTGGCCGGTGAAATAACCGATATAAGGCAGGGATGCCCCACCTGTGTTAACTGCTCCCATACTGAACTTAAGGAGTTGGTTAACGAGGTGGGATTGAGTGCTGACAGTCTGCCGTTGGCCTGGATTAATTGTAACTTATAGCTCAAGTTTTTTGGATGCCATAACCTGTTGCAGTTATTATCGTTTACGGATAATATCCGCTCGTTATTTCCGCATGTGGTTAGCGGGAGGCAAGTGTAGACACTGAACCTGCAAATGGCCGGTTTTAGGTTGAAACCAGAACTAAGGGGACTGATTTTTATTTTTCGTAGCTTCCTATTCGGGGACAGAATGATTTTCGCCAACAAACGCGAAAAAAATTCTGTCCCCTTGGCGCAGGGGAAAAATTTAATCTGTCTCCCGGCATAAAACCACCAACCATACTTAACGCAAAATTCTAACCGGGTACCATTATTTACGGTTCCACTCTGGTATTTTCATTCTTTTCCGTCGTTAGTAATACCAGGAGTGGAAAAGACCGTTCAGCTGAAAAGGCTGCGTTTCATTCTGCCGATGAAATGCCGCTCCCTGAGGCTCTGGTGCCGCAGGTGCCGGTAGACCTGAACTTTAACCAGGTCGGTTACAAAGGCCGAGCAGATGGAGTATCCCCATATAAGGGCGATTTCGGGCCAGGTGATGGGAGTGATGAAGCCAAAACCATAGGCGGCCAGAAAAGTAGCGGCCAGCTTGGTGATTACCGTTGACCAGACCATAACGGGCGCAGGCCAGGGCTGTTTCCAGAAGTGATCTTTGCTGCGGGCCACAAAGAGAACCAGATGCCCGGCTACTGACAACTGGAGAAATACATAGGTCTGAATCGCCGATACACTGAGTTTCAGCCAGTCCATGGCCAGCAGCTGCATACCGAAGGTGCCTATGACACCAACGATTCCCATGGCTGTACCCACCGCGATTACGGTGTGCATATCCCACCTGACGGGCTCCTGCTCCAGCCTGGTGTGGTCATAGGCAATTGCCATGATTGGAATATCGTTTAGAAAGGCGAGCAGGATGATCATAATGGCAGTAATGGGATAAAAATTGAAGAGCAGCATCGCCACGACCACATAAACCATAATACGGATTGTCTCGCTGATCCGATAGATCGCGTAGCTGTTCATCCGTTCAAAGATACGCCGTGCCTCTTCGATGGCGGTAATAATGACCGATAAACCGGGTGAGGTGAGTACCAGATCCGCGGCGGCCCGGGCTGCGTCAGTGGCACCGCTTACGGCGATCCCCACATCGGCCTGCTTCAGGGCCGGAGCGTCATTGACCCCGTCACCGGTCATGCCGGTAATATGGTCACGGCCCTGTAGGATTTTAACAATCGAAAATTTATGTTCCGGAAAAACTTCGGCAAAACCATCGGCGTTTTCAATCTCATGGCCGAGAGAGGCGCTGGGGGTTGCGGCCATGTCCTTTGGTAGAATGTCAGATTTCAGGATATTGGTTTTCAGGCCAAGTTTGCCCGCTATCTGTTTGGCAATGGCGAGATTATCCCCGGTTACCATCTTAACATGAACCCCGTATTCCCCTGCCATCTCAATAGTTTTTTTGGAATCCTCCCGAGGGGGATCAAAGAGTGAGATGATGCCAAGGAAACACCAGTCATGCTTATCCCCTCTCTTTATCCCTACCCCCAGGGCGCGGTAGCCCTGGGAGGCAAAGGTGTTCACGGCCTTGTTTGCCCTTTCCAGATTCTCCCCGGTCAGGTTTGCCATTTCCATTATCACCTGCGGTGCCCCTTTGGTGACCAGGAAGGTGTCGCCCTGTGGGTCACGGACAGTTGCCTCTGTACGCTTGTGAACCGGATCAAAGGGAATAAATTTTGTCTGCTGAAATGAGGTCAGGAGTTCCTTGTCAGTCAGTCCCTGGATAACCGCGCCATCGATGGCGTCCCGGTCTTCTTCCCGTGAGGCGAGTGAGGCCATGAGCAGCACCTCCTGGGCATTGGCGGCCTCGAATGTCTCTATGTCACCGAGTGTCAGCTTGTTCTGGGTAAGGGTTCCCGTTTTATCTGAGCAGATAATGTCCATGCTGGCCATTTCCTCGATGGATTCCAGCCGGGTGACGATAGCCTTCTTTTTTGACAGGAGCATGGCGCCTACCGCCATGGTCATGGAGAGAACCGCCGGCATGGCCACGGGTATGGAGGCCACTGTTAAGATCAGGGCAAACTGAACCAGATCCAGCCAAGGGGTATGGCGGTGGAGTTGAACCAGCACGAGGATGGCTACCAGGGTCAGGCTGACATAGATGAGATAGTTGCCGATGTTGAGAACGGCCTTCTGGAAATGGGATACGGTTTTTGCTTGCTCAACCAGCCCCGCGGTTTTGCCGAATCTGGTGTTCTGGCCAGTGGTTGTCACTTCGGCAAGCACTTCACCCTGCTTGACAATAGTACCAGACAAGACCTCTTCACCCTGCTTTTTGGTGACCGGCAGCGATTCACCCGTCAGGGCTGACTGGTCGACGCTGATATAATCACCATCAACCAGCCTGGCATCAGCCGGGACAACATCGCCCAGACGAATACGGATGATGTCACCCGGAACCAGGCCAGAGGCATTAATCACCGACCATTTACCGTCACGCAAGACCCGCGCCCTCTGGGCAAGTTCTTTTTTGAGTGCGTCAACGGCATTACCAGCAGTAAATTCCTGCCAGAACCCCACTCCAGCGTTAAAGAGCAGCAACGCCGTAATAATGTAGAAATCCATCCAGTGCTGGACGGCCGCGGAGAGTATAGCCGCTGTTTCAATCATCCAAGGTATGGGCCCCCAGAAATAGCCGAACAGAAGTTTGAACAGGGAAACCTTTTTTACTATCAGGGCATTGGGCCCGTATTGTTGCAGGCGCTGGGCCGCTTCTTCTGAGCTGAGTCCTTTATCCTGTTTAGTCGGTGAGGCGGTTGATGGTGATTCAGTCATAATAAAACCTCTATGATTAGGAAGGCATAAAAACCATGCCGTTGGTAGGACGTGGATGACTATTGTGCGGGTTGGATTTCGCCAATATAATTTAATTCGCAGGGATGAAAATATCTCTGTTTTAAGTCAAGACCTCGAAGTTTAAGTATTCAGGTAATAATACCGTGTCTGCTATACGACAGCATGCCGGACGGTATTGACGGTATTATCAGGTGCAAATATGGTTGGCTGAATGGCTTTTATTTCTTTGACTTTAATGGATGGAATGTGAGTACCGGACAGGGTGCGGCTTCAAGCACTTTTTTCGCTGTGCTGCCCATGAGGAGCTCTTCCAGCCCCTTGACTCCGCGGGCGCCGATGATGATCATGTCAGCCTTTTCCGCCGCCGCGAAATTCACAATCTCTTTGGCCACATTGCCGATAATGACTTTGCCGGAAACGCCACACTTGAGGTCTTGGTAATCTTCCACCA